>CAIWRB010000001.1 GCA_903914955.1 uncultured Chloroflexota bacterium
CAAGTAAAAGTCGTACACTGCGCAAGAGTGTACGACTTTTTTGTTTGGAGAAACCAAAAATGCTAAACGACCCAATTATTTACCTTGCAATCACACACGGCAAAAATCGACTGGTCATTAGTGGTTCATTTGACCTTTACTGCAAATTCATACAAGCCTCGTTGCCCAAGATTCAAGCTACCCCAGGACTCACCATATTCAACCCTGCTCCCGAAACCTCAACCGAAATTTCATCAAACAAAAAAGGATAGCCATGACAACACGATCAACCACTCCTAAAAAACAAGATGCCCCCGCGCTAACGGAGGCACACAACAGGACGGTAAATAACCGCCACAACAACCACCAAGATTATACAACTCTCGGGTCCACACAACAAGGCATGGGGAAACAATAATATGGGTGACAAAACTTTTACTTCAATTCTCGAATCTTCAAAGGTGAAGACAAAAGACACAGTTACACTTGATACGCCTGACTACCATTTTCCACAATTGCCTGGTTATGCAAAATTAACTGACAAGTTACTCGCCCAGGCGGAAACAGCAGGTGAATGGCTGAAAGTCTACAAGAAGTTTGCCTCTAAGGCATCACCCATGACCGCACCGGAATATCACGAAATCTTAGGTTTGACTCTCGCAGCTACGGCAATAGCTAGGCGTGTGAGCTTGAAAATTTCAACAAGCACGATCTACCCGAATTTATATTCGCTAATTGTCGGTTCTTCCGGTGACTCAAAATCTGAAGGTGCAAAATTCGCACGCAAAGTGGGAAATAAGGCAGGACTAACACCTTTTGAATTACCCGCTTATATGTCACCACAAGGATTACTCCAGGAATTGATAGGACGCAACCTGGATAATACCGCATCCTTGAACAACGATGAACTTGAACACCTGAAAACTAAACGCAAATTTTCAGCACAAAGAGTCTTGCTGCTTGATGAGTCTTCCGCTCTCTTTGAATGGTTCGGACAAGATAACATGCAAGGAATCAAGCCTCTTGTTCTCAGGTTATATGACAATCCAGAAAGAGAAGATGAGTCGACTGCCGGGCGCGGCTCAGGCGTAGCAAGGAACTGCTACTTCAATATTTGCGGGATGAGTACCAGATCAGAACTTGAACCCTTTTTTAAAAAGAAAAGTTACTGGGCAAATGGGATCTGGGCCCGATTTATTTTCATCACTGCATCATGGAAAAAGCCGCCTTATATATTCTTCCCTCCCGCATTGGAAATTCCAAAGGAAATTCCCGAATTGCTTAAGCAATTGGCATTCACACGTTTGCCACAACCAGAGGAAAACAAACCTGCAGAAGAGATCACAGTCAGTCTTTCCCCCGGAGTATTTGAGCTGTGGCAGGTATACGATAAAGCAACCCGGTATGACTTTGTGAATGACGATAATTTTAGCAACCGCTACAAATCAAACTATAAACGCTTGCCCGCTGTGCTGATCAAAACTGCTATATTGCTTGCGACTCTGGACTGGGTGGAAAGCAAAAGACCGGCGCCCATCATGGAAAAGAGGCACTTTGCCCAGGCTTATTTGCTCACCGAACAATGGCGCGAGAGTCTTCACAGAATGCTTGAAGTTCCAAACAATGACGGTCAGGAAGATAGCCTTGAAATAAAAGCGCTTCGGCATGTTCCCCTCTTTGAGGCTAATCTGGTTACTACAGTGCGCGAACTTTCTCAAAAGTTAAATCTATCTGACATGGATGAGCGGCAAACACTCGACAGACTCATTTTACAAATGGAAAAAGATAAATTGATTGTAACGCGCACCATCAAACATGTTGGTAAAGATGGCAAGGAGTATCCACGAACGGGAATATCCAGATCAGAGGCGTAGCAGGTTCGTAGTAGCTACTACGGTACTACGCATACTACGTACTACGCCCCGTAGTACCGTAGTTCGTAGTATGGCCCCCCTCCCTACTACGCACCTGATACAGAACAAATTTTCGAGAAAACCAATGAATGCAAAAGACATAAATCAATCATACGATCTTCTCATGCTCGCCCAGGGTGACACAAATCTTAAGGCTGCGGGTCATTACTTTATTGGCGCATGCCCTTTCTGTGGAGGTACAGATAGGTTTAATCTCACACAAAAGGCTGATGGCTGGCGATGGCTCTGCCGCAATTGCACAGACACAAAATACAAGAGTCCAATTGACTATGTCATGCGGCGGGATGGATTGAATTTCAAGCAAGCGCTTGAAATACTTGGGGGCATATATTCTACGCCTGCACCAGCACCACATGCCAAATTTCCAAAGCCTGAAGCCCCGTCAATCGTCCTGCCCGATTCAACCTGGCAGGCACAACATTGGCATGAAGTCACCCAGGCATGCGAAGCCCTCACCACCAACAAATCCGCCCGCGCCTATTTGGAACTTCGCTCGCTCAATCCTTCCACCTGGAATATGTACCTTTTAGGCTTTGTGATGGTTTTCGATCCGAAGACACAAATTAAACGCGCTGCTATATCAATCCCCTGGTATGACTCGGATGAGACAATCACGGCAATCAAATATCGCTTCATTGATGACCTGGCCAAAGACAAGTCCTATCGTTACACAATGGCAAAGGGAAGCAAACAAATTTTATTTGGTATGCACATTACGAGTGGCAATGAGATGCTTATCCTGACCGAAGGCGAATTCAACGCGGCAAGCATTACACAAATTACAGCACACGAATCGCTGAATATTGACGCTTTTTCTTTCGGTAGCGAGACTGCCACACACGCTGATATCTTGCGTACAGTGGCAAATGACTACCAACGCGTCATCGTTTGGGCTGACAATCCCGATCATGCAAACGCCATTCGCTTGTCCCTGAATCGATCCGCTGACGCTCTTTGTAGCCCTGAAATTGACGGTGTGAAATACGACGCAAATACACTTTTACAAAAAGGTTATTTAGCCCGATTTTTGCAAGAGACAATCAAAGGGTCAGGATCACCCATAAAGTAGTCTATAACGTCCGCTACAAGCCACAGCGGCCCATCCGAAAGGCAGGTAAACCAATGACGCGAACATCACCACAAATCGAACTCGAAGAAATCGGTGGCAATCAATTCGCGGCGCAACGAACCGCGCGCGACCCACCAACCTCTGCCTTCGTCGATGTGAAACGCTACGTGATTGAATCA
>CAIWRB010000002.1 GCA_903914955.1 uncultured Chloroflexota bacterium
CGACAAGAAGTCGATTGACATGTTGATCAATAGGCGCATTCCCACTGTATCGATCGTCCGTAAAGTGGAAGGAAATCGCCTGCCGACAATCGTTTTTGAAGATTTTTCTGCTGCCCAAGCCGCCACCAAATGTCTCTTGCAACTTGGACATACACGAATTGGCATTATCGGAGGAGATACAGCATATAGCAGTAATAATGAACGCTTGCAGGGATATTTGAAAGCACTGGAACAGGCTTCCGTTCAAGAAGATCAAGCGCTGATAAAAATGGGTTCAGTTAATGACGAAAAGGGGTCGGACTCCGCTAATGATTTGTTGCAAATGAAGCACCCTCCAACAGCCATATTTGTTGCCGGTAATGCGTTGATGTCAGGGGTTATGAAAAGTTTGCGCCAGCATGATGTGAATATACCAGAAGAAGTATCGTTGATATGCTTTGATGATTTGGAATGGTTTTTATTTTCAGAACCTCCCATCTCGGCGATTGCTATTAATCATGCCCGTCTCGCCGAAGCGGCAGTTGATCTGTTGTTGAATAGCATTCAAAATCCTGCTGAAAAGGATAACCCGCCCCTGTTTATGCAAATCAGTTTTGAACTAATACTTCGCGGTTCCACCGCTCCCCCTCGTCGTGGGTGATGGAAATTTGGTAGTTTCCGAATATATTTTATTCATAATTTCAGCTCAGGTTGACAGGGTACAAACACAAAACCTTGTATTAGAAGGAGTTTTAATATGAAACTTGGCGCTCGTGGTGGGTCTTTAACTGTTATCTCAGAAACCGATGTAGAAAGAATATATCGGGCTTCGCTTGATCTTTTAATGGATCCAGGCTTTTATAGTGAGTCAGATTTGTTTCTGGATATTTTTTCTAAGGGCGGCGCAATGGTAGATCGCTCCGCTCGCACAATTCGGGTTCCCGAAGAACTGGTTGATTGGGCGATTCAGTCGGCTCCAAAATCCTTTACGCTACACGGGCGGAATGATCCTGCGATGGATTTACGAATTGAGTTGGGGAATACATTCTTTGGAATGGGAGGCACCTCTGAGCCGCTTTTTTGGGATTATGAACTTCGTCGTTCACGACAACCAACAAAGCAGGACATGGTCAATAATACCCGAGTGGGACATGCTCTGCCGCACATAAATTTTGTACAAACGTTGTGCATGTCGGGAGATATGCCCATAGGACATACTTTTTTTCATGATTTTGATGCAATCTTCCGCAATACCACCAAGCCGACGGTACTCAATGTTCTCGAGAGACCATTTACTCAAAGTCTACTGGCAATAGCAGCTGCGGCATCAGGCGGTGAAGAAGTATTACGCCAGAAGCCGAGTGTGCTGGCTATGGTTACTCCCGTTTCACCTTTCAAGATCGCCATCATGAACGAAGGCATAATTGATGCTGTGATGGCCGGCGTCCCGATCATGTATTCTCCCGGGCCATTAATGGGAGCAACTGCCCCAGCCACTGTCGCGGGTACAGTTGTGTTAACCAACGCAGAAGTATTATTCGGCATTGTACTCACCCAACTGATCAAACAAGGCGCTGCAGTTGTTCTTAAACCGGATACCGACGTATTCGACATGAAGACGGCGCAGGTTACTTATGGCAGTCCAGAGCAGGACCTTGGCAAAGTAGCAATGGTTCAATTAGCAAAACAGTATGGACTACCAATCTATGGTTTAGGTGGCGGCGTGGATAGTAAACTTCCTGATGCCCAGGCGGCAGCGGAGGCCATGGAAACCCTACTCATGGTCAGTCTCTCCGGGATGACAATGTGCCAGAGTCTGGGTACGCTTGCGTTTGGCATGTACGGTTCGCCCGAAATGACTGTAATGTGTGACGAAATGGTATTTATGATTAAGCGCATCCTGGATGGCTTTGAAGTTAACGATGACACGCTCGCGTTGGACGTGATTCGCAAAGCAGGATTTGAAGGGAACTTCCTAAAACAGGCTCACACTGCGCGTCACTTCCGCAAAGAGATGTTTTTTCCTTCCTTATTCCGTCGTCAGACAAGCGATGAGTGGATAAAAGCAGGAAGCAAAGCTATCGATCAGATTGCTCATGAAAAAGTGCTTCATATTTTGGATAAAGCGATACCAATTGAACTACCACCTGGAGCGGACACTGAGTTGGAACGTGCGTTGCAGCATGCCATGGACAGTCATCCGGCATAATTGCAAAACGTTGTGCTAAACTTGGTTTTTCCAAGGTCTGTGCCGGCTACTTGGCATGTCCGCCCGGATTTGAAGGTAAACAACAACTTTAAGAAGCGTTATGATCCCAATCCGAGTTTTCATCATATTTTACCAAATGTTCCGTAAAGCTCCCTGCTTTAGCAGTGGAGATGTAAGGAACGGTTTTGCTTGTAGTATACTAA
>CAIWRB010000003.1 GCA_903914955.1 uncultured Chloroflexota bacterium
CAGCCATCATCTCATCCACTTGTCCCGCGAGTGCGCTCATCACAACCTCCTGCGCAGCTGAAAGCAAAAAGCTTTCACACTCACGCACCCATTGGACCGCTTCCTTCCTCAAATGGAAAGGTATAATCTGCCTGAGAATGAAAAATGACTAACTTTGGACCTGGATGGAGACCATCCCACCTGGAAAATTCCTCCTCGCAATTAGCTGGACGAATGCATGAGTTGCGGTCAACGCTTCAATTCCGTGACCCAGGCCTGATCGCAGCGCGAAGTGGTATATCCTATCTGATGCTTGCTCCCGACTGCGGCGAGTTTCATTTTTCATTTTTTGGAAAAGCAGTCACGCTCACATGGCCCGATCTGAAAGGGTTCAGCGATACTGACGACGAATTATCTCCCATCCTTCAAGCGCTTTTATTATATTATTTAATTTCCGCAGACGGCACAGCCGTGACTGGTAATTGGGTTTCTTTCGCAGACCTGCCCGGTGGACGTATGTACAATACCGCTTATCAAGGTTACAGCGGTGATGAAATTATAAAAACATTTGGATTCGATCTGCCCGCGTTTAGTTCCGCTTGTGTGAACGTTGGCGGAACGCCCGTGGAAATTGGCAGCGCTTCATTTGTGATGCAGGCTTTGCCAAACCTTCCAATGCTTGTGACCTACTGGCTTGGTGATGAGGACTTCCGGTCATCTTGCAAAATTCTATTTGATTCATCTGCGATACATTATCTGCCAATTGATGGATGCGCAATTGCTGGAAGTATATTGGCTGGTAAGTTACGGAGTCCAAAGTCTTCAAACTTTGAAGATAAACGCAATCATTCAACTCCAACATCTGGAAATGTTGGAGTCCAAACTAATGGTGAATTATGAAACTTGCTATCACAGGGAAAGGCGGAGTTGGCAAGACCACGTTGACAGCATTGCTAGCCCAGGCCTACGCAGACAAGGGACGTCAGGTATTGGCTGTGGATGCAGACCCCAGTCCGTGTTTGGCAGGCGCATTAGGATTCCCCGCAGACTTGCGCGCGCAACTACATCCCATCGCTGAGATGGATGCACTCATCGAAGAACGGACTGGTGCAAAGCCTGGAACTGTCGGCGGATTCTTTACGATCAACCCGCGTGTAGATGACATCCCCGAACGGTTCAGTGTTCTCCATCGCGGCGTACGTCTGCTTGAAATGGGGTCGGTGGAGTTGGGCGGCTCTGGCTGTATCTGTCCCGAAGCGGCCATGCTTAAAACTCTATTTACACATTTATTATTTCGCAAAGACGATATATTATTGCTTGATATGTACGCGGGCGTTGAACATCTCGGCCGCGCAACGGTTGACTTTGTCGATGCCATGCTTGTAGTAGTTGAGCCAACCCGAAGAAGTCTCGGCACGGCGGCGCAGATCAAAAAACTGGCAAATGACATTGGTTTGATGCGTCTGTACCTGGTGGGAAATAAAGTACGAAATGAAGAGGAAGCAAAATTTCTTGAGACAGAATCACCAGACATGCCATTGCTTGGATGTCTGCCTGTAGATTTGAAGGTGCAAGAGGCTGATAGATTGGGAATCCCTGTTTATGATCATGTTGAAAGTCTGAAGCGATCGACTGAACAGATCATCAAAACGATCAACGAGCTAACGAACCCTGAGGTATTGGAATGACAACAACAATCGCACTCGCAGGCAAAGGCGGAGTCGGCAAGACCACCATCGCTGGAATGGTCATCAAGTATCTTGCCCAAAATCAAACGGGCAGTATTCTGGCTATTGATGCCGACCCTTCTTCCAATTTGAATATGGTACTCGGTCTCGAGCTCGAATGGACTGTGGGTGACATTCGCGAAGATATGCTGGTGCAGGTAAAGTCATCGCTGACCGAGGGTGGGGCGGCCATGGGAGTCATGCCAGGCGGAGTGAGCAAGCGCGAGTATCTTGATTACCACATCCGTTCTTCCCTGGCGGAAGGTTCACGTTTTGATCTGATCGCCATGGGACGCGGAGAGGGGCAAGGTTGCTATTGCGCGGTCAACCATAACCTGCGCGAAGTAATCGACTCAATGAGCAAACATTATGCATATGTGGTGATCGATAATGAAGCCGGCATGGAGCATCTCTCACGTCATACCACGCGCGATGTGCAGCATCTGCTCATTGTCAGCGACCCGACTCAACGCGGCCTGGTCGCTGCACAGCGGATAGCTGACATGACCAGAGACTTGAATATCCGAATCGAAAATAGTCATCTGATCGTGAACCGCGTTCAAAGTGATGAATTACCCGCACCGCTAAAAGCAGAAATTGAAAAGATAAACGTGCCTTTGCTTGGAGTCATCCCAGCCAATATGGATTTGACCACCTTTGAATTTTCAGGCAAACCGCTCGTCGATCTTGGAGACGATTCTCCCGTCTATCAGGCTGTTGAAAAAATGATGGGGCAGATACTCAAATAAGAATCATCCCTGATGATTCGATTTTTATATTACTTCTGATAGGGGCCAAAGGCTTAATAAGGTAAAAATAAATGATTGAACGCCCTTGTCTATGAGACAGGGCGTTTTTCTTATGCACAATAAAATATAACATATCCCGCAAGACAGTGATCAAGTGTCGCCCACGTCCACATCCCCCCTGGAGGGATGTGAGTTTTGCTGTGAAAAACTGATTGCTCAAAAGAGAAGGAATGATGACGACTCCAAATACCTACCGTCAGATCGCCACGCAATTAAGCGTGAGCGAAAAAACGATCAGAAATCAAGCAAAAATATCCTCGAAAAGATGAAACAACCCAACCGCGCCCAAGCAGTGTTTGCCGCGATCAGATTGGGATTGATCAAAATCGAGCAGAGCTGATATATCTTCGTTGATTAATATTTGTTAATTTTTCAGAAGCGGGCGGGGTGATCGCAATGCCTTTACTGGATACCCACCAATTCAACGTCAAAAATGAGGGTTGCATTTGGCGGAATGACACCACCCGCACCGCTTTCACCGTAAGCCAGTTGCGGCGGGATGGTAAGAGTAGCTTTGCCACCGACATTCATCATGGCGATACCTTCGTCCCAGCCTTTGATGACGCGCCCCTTGCCGAGTGAAAACTCAAGCGGTTCGCCGCGGCTGACGGAACTGTCAAACACCTTGCCATCAAGGAATTTACCTGTGTAATGCACGCGCACGAGATCTCCAGCTTTGGCGTGGGCGCCAGTGCCCGCTTGAGTTTCAATGTATTCCAATCCACTTTTAGTTTTCATTTTTTTTCCTTGTTTTTCTATTTTTCCATCTGCAATTTTTGTTAGACCAGAATTGGTCCATTTCCGCGTAAATGAGCCGGGCGATCCAGCAGCCAGACGACCCAGTCAGCAACGTGAGAGACGGTCAAAGCAGGATGACCTTCGGAATCTATATCGCTGGTCAATGCAACTCCAGGGGAAAGAATATGAGTACGAATGCCGAAATCTATATTCTCAACCCGAATCAATTCCATCAACGCAGTCAAGGCGTGCATGGCGACACCGTAAGCCTCGTCCTACTGGTAAATACCCATAGACGAATCAGAACCGATGCCATGATCTCTCCATATTTTTGTTCACGAAATAAAGGCAGAACAGCTCGTGTCATCAAAAATGGTTCACGCAAATTCGCGGCAAGCACCAGCTTGCCAAAATCCTACCCTGAATTCTTTTCCAACGCCGCCTCGATGATCTGCTGAACGCGTGAAGCCATGCTGGATGGATCGGGATGCAGGCCTTCCACGAGCAAGGCGCTGTCATAAATTTGCTCGATGATAATATTTTGTAACTCCGTACCCGCTTCCAGTTTGAGTAGATTTTTCAATACAGCATGTGCAGGATTCAACTCCAGTATTTTTTTTGGAATTTCATACTCCTTGCCAAGATATCGATAAACACGCTGCAAATCTGCATTAACAGTTCCATCTGCATCCGCAAGACGGGCAACAGACTGATAGAGCCTGCTGCTGGCGCGGACATCGGTCACTCGCTCTCCTAATACTTGTTTGAAAAGTTCGACCAGCGAATTGAAATCCGCATCAGGGATTTTCACAGCCTCTTCCATTGGCTTTTGCGTCGTGTCCACATCCGCCTGGGAAACATTCTTCAATTCCAAATCCTTGAATTTGCGCAGCCCCATTAACATAAATGAATCCATTGGATCCGTCAGCAGCAATACCTCCGTCCCTTGCGAATGGAAGTAATCCAAATGCGGGCTGCGTAAAACAGATCTCGGATCTTCTCCAACGATATAGTAGATTTCCTTCTGACTCTCCTGCATGCGTGAGACATATTCATCCAATGAAGACCAAGTCTCGGGGTGTTGATTTGTTTTGAATCTCAGGAGAGGATTTATATTTTCGGTTTCCATTGGTGCGGAGGCAATGCCCTGCTTCAAATAAGCTCCAAATTCCTGCCAGAAAATTTGATATTTTTCGGAATCGTTTTTTGCAAGCGATTCCAACTCCCGAATGACTTGGTTTGTCAGCACCTTTTTCAGCTTCGGCATCAGTCCACTCGACTGAACAGTTTCACGCGATACATTGAGCGGCAGGTCTTCCGAATCGACCACACCTTGCACGAAACGCAGATATTCGGGCAGCAGATCCTTGTTGTATTCATCGATCAAAATATTGCGGGAATATAATTTCAATCCGTCCTCTTTTCGCAGAGAGAACATACCACGTTCCACTTTACTGGAGATATAAAGGAGCGCGTACAACTGCACAGGCGCGTCGGTTGAAATATGAATATGGATCAGCGGGTCTTCAAAATCCAATGTTGTCTGGCGATAAAATTCCTTGTACTGTTCCTCTGTCACTTCCTGCCTCGAAGTACGCCAGAGCGAGGTCTGCTTGTTGACCGACTCTTTGCCATCTCCCATATAGATCGGAAAGCCAATGTAATCAGAATGTTTGTGGATGATATTCTTAAGACGATATTCCTCGGCAAATTCAGCAGCATCTTCCTTGAGCTTGATCTCGATCCGAGTCCCTCTCTCGCTCATTTCTGCTTTGCCGATCTGATAGTTATCATCGCCCGTGGCATACCAACTTACCGCCTCCGCCTGCGGATCAAATGAATGTGACGTGACCCGCACCCACTCGGCCACCATGAACACGGAATAGAATCCAACACCAAATTGACCAATGACCTGGGTAAGGTCAACTTTCTGATCCTTGGTTGCATCCAAAAACTTTCGCGCCCCAGATTGAGCGATCGTACCAAGATTCTCGATGACTTCATCTCTGGTCATGCCGATGCCAGTATCGTGAATTGTGATCATGCGGGTTTCTTTATCCAATTTTATGTGTATGTTCAACTCGGCTGTTGAATCCAGCACGTTCTGATTGGTGACCATCTCAAAGCGCAAACGATTCAGCGCATCAGATGCGTTCGAAAGCAGTTCCCGTAAAAACACCTCGCGGTCCTTGTATAGGGAATGGATCAGAATATTGAGCAGTTGTTTTGTCTCTGCTTTAAATGTAAATTGCTGTAATGCATTATCTGTGTCA
>CAIWRB010000004.1 GCA_903914955.1 uncultured Chloroflexota bacterium
TAGACCGTCGTGCCGCTTTTAACTCTTATGGTGCGCGTCCAGGGCGCGGTGACGGTGGTTGGTTCGGGCATGTTCACTGTCCCGGCCCGCAGGGTGATGCTTGCAAATCCACCGGAGGCTTGCACCTCAAAGCGTACACTGCTGCTGCTGTTCTTGACCGGCCGGGATGCGATCAAATAATTCAAGAGGAGAAGTGCGCCGGCACATAAGGCTAGTATAAAAATTGCTTGAAGCGCGTTCTTCTGGCCGTTTGACAGGTTATTAAACATGTTCTTTCTCCTTCTTCCAAAATAATTATATCAAGAAAGGCAATTCCAAAGTTATATTCGCCGCATTGGGATAAATTACGAATGGTGTTTTTATAGGATTTTTATCATTAAAAAGGTGAAGGGTTGTTATACTGCGAGAGTGACGTAAAAAATTTGGACTTTCAAGTTCTGCTTGGCTTCGTTCGGGATGACAAAGCAAGCCGGTGTCTATAGGTACCCAGTGGACTATTTAAATTTATGCCTGATCTGCAAGGATGAGAACGACTATTTGCCTGAGTGGCTGGATTACCACATCCTGATGGGCGTGGACCGTTTCTATATCTATGACAATGAAAGCCAGGTTAGCCTGCGTGAGAGCCTCAAAGAATATATTGAGCGAGGCTGGGTGGTTGTAATCGATATTTCCGGCAAAGGCATGCAGCTTCATGCGTATGAGCATTGCCTGCAGGCCTTTGGCCTTAATACTTTCTGGATGGGGTTTATTGACACAGATGAATTTCTTGTGCCCAAGACCACCTTGGATTTGAAGAGCTTATTGAAAGACTATGAGGAGTATGGCGGGTTGGTTGTCAGTTCGCTGTTTTTTGGCGCCAATGGACATCAAGTCCGTCCCAATGCCGGGCAGATCGCGGCATATACCCAGAGTACTCATGCCACATTTCAAGGCAATATCCTGATCAAGAGCATTGTTCAGCCTGCGCGGGTGCTCATGCCGGCTTCACCACATGATTTTGCCTATAAAGAAAAAAGTTGGTGTGTCAACGAGAACTACCTTTTGGTGGACGGTATGAAATTCCCTCACTACGAGGGGAAGATACAACTCAATCACTATTTTTGCCGATCTCAAAGTGAAATTGACCTGAAATTGTCGCGGGGCTGGGCAGACCATGCTGTGGGTTCCTGGCCGCGGGAACGTTTTGAAGTGGTCAACACACAAGCCTCATATAAAGAGAATACCATTCTGCAAAAACTTGCGGAGGTCATGGAACGGATGGGGGTGGATGTTGGTGATATTGTTTCCAACCCGGAATCAACTGGATTATTGAAGAAGATGGCAAATGCAGCCAGCCAATGTCTTCCTGTGCCTATGAAACCTGTTCAGCTACTTCAGGCAGGAAGACAGCCAAAAATCACGACTGCTGCTGAGCTGAAAGCCCAAACGCTAGCGGCGGATGAGCGGGGAGATCATCAGGAAGCCATTCGTTTGATCAAATTGAGACTTGAGGAAATGCCTCAAAAGATCAGCCTGTTTGTTGACCTTTCAGTTAATTATCTTCACATGGGCGACCCCTCATTAGCATGGGAAGAGCTTTCGCGAGCCTGGAAGTTGGCCCCCAATAGTTATCACGTTTTGATGGGTATGGCATTTTTCTTCCTGAATGTTAAAAACTACGAAATGGCGGAGAAAACCTGTACACTTCTTTTTGAGATGGCCCCTCATAACCTTACGATCATGGGATATCTGACTGAAGCATTAATGGGACAGAGTCGCGGTGAAGAAGCTCTAAAAGTGGGTTTGCCAGTGGTGGAACTGGCTGATACTTTGGGGGAGCTTCCAAAAGGCATGGCTGCGCATCTGGTCAAGTTGATGGCTGATTATTTGTTGGAAAAGAAAGAATATGCCCGTGCCATAAGCCTTTGGGAAGCGAGGCTTGATGAACAAAAAGACGATTTACATATATTGCTTGAACTTTGCCGGGCTTTACTGCACAAGGGGGATTTGGATGCAGCCTGTCAGCGCCTTAGTCAAGCTCAAGTACTTGCCCCGGAAAATGAAGAGGTGCTGGCGCTGCTAAGGCAGGTTGGGGCGATATCATAAAGGTGGCTGGAGGCAGCTTCGGGCTGGGTTTCGACACCTGCACTTGCGTGCGGTACAAGTGTACGCCGCGAAGAACAAGCGCGCAGCTACTCAACCATCAGCCCTCGCACACACAGCCTCCCGCTGATCTTGTGGGAGCGCATAAATAACAATTCTGCAATTAATGCAATATTTATGCCAAATGCCCCAAAAATACCTCAAGTAAAAAGCCCAACAGCCGAATATATAGGTAAGAATAAAAACTGAATAGCTTGAATAAAGCACCACGGAGGCAAATATCGCAAATGAAAATTGAGAAACCTTTCGAATAAAAATGTCCGCAAGAAAGTTCTTAGGAACTCAGTCGTAATTGGATCAAATTCAATAAGGGGAAGGATCCCCTTAACTAATAATTCAAACATGGAGGTTTGAAATGGCAAACGTAGATGTAACTCGAATTGCAAGTAACATAGGCGCTCTTAACGCCCTTAATTCCCTTACGATGATCAACAGCAAACTCGCGATGCACCAGACCCGCCTTTCAACGGGTAAGCGCATCAACAGCGCAGCCGATGATCCCGCTGGCTTGACCATCGCGACAAAAATGCTCGCCCGTTCTGAAGGTCTGAAAGTTGCCCTCAGCAACATCGGTGATGCCAACAACATGCTTGCCGTGGCCGAAGCTGGCTTGAGCAAGATGAACGATATCCTGGTTCAGATGCGCGGCAAAGCTGAACAGGCTGCTTCGGATACATTGGGAACTACTGAGCGCAATGCGATCCAGACCCAACTTTCTGCTTACGCAGAACAAATTCAAGACTTGGTTGACCAAACCAAATGGAATGGCGTCAAGCTGCTTGACCGAACCACTGGTACAAAGCAGTTTCAAACTGGTGTAGATGAAGGCGAGTATACA
>CAIWRB010000005.1 GCA_903914955.1 uncultured Chloroflexota bacterium
GCTTAAGTTTTAGCGCATGAATACGGCGTCGTTCTTTCCAATTTGTTGATTGTGATTTTTTCTTTGACATGCTATAGTTTTAGCACATCAAAAAAGTTTAGCTAACTATGAGACGCTCAGTAAGCCACATCAAAAATTGTTTCAATTCGCCATGCTATAATCTTCCGCGTATGAATCCGTCTCCAAGAATGTTACTCACAATAGATTACGAATCATGGTTCGCCCCTTCGCGCAGGTATGACAACCTTACTTCCGCTGAACGCCGTGAATTGGATGATAATTTTTCACAGAACGCGCTCGAACCCCTGCTTGAACGACTTAAAGATGTAAGAACCAGTATTTATCTGGTCGGCGAAATGGTGGCATGGTATCCTGACTTGCCGCAAAAAATATCCAATGCGGGGCATGAAGTCGGTTTTCATTGTCAGGTGCACCGCCCGCTCACGACCGTTGCGGACATTGAGTACGATCTGCAAAAATCCATTAATTGGCGAACAAAATATAATGTCCGAGGATTTCGCGCTCCGATGATCAACACTATTGAAGCTGTTTATCCTATTCTAGAACAGAATAATTTTATATACAGTTCATCGCTTTACGCGCCAACGGGAACCGTTTTACAAAAAAGCAATGTTTGGGAATTACCGGTCAGCACATTTCCCTTGCTCGGCCATCCAAAAACTATTCATGCGCCGCGCCGAATGAATCTACCGCTTGTGATCGGTGGCGAATTCCCCTACGGCTCAAGCATGATGAGCGGACTTTTCCCCCACCTTGTTTTCAAGATCATCGAAAGAGAATTGAAAGCGGGTTTAAGCCCGGTCATCTTCCTGCATCCTTACGAAATTATTCCACCGCAACACTGGCCGTCGCGTTTTGCGCGCGATCTTTTAGCGAACCCTCTTCTGTATCCTTTTACGCTCAGCAAGTCCGCTTTTCTAAATAATCTCTTGCGTTCATTTCCGATATCAACAATTGCTGACTACATCATCGAGAGTAATCAATGAAAGTTCAGCGCGTTGACTCTTTGGATTATCCATTACTTGAGCGCAAACTAAGTTTCTCAGGCCTCGATAGTTGGACCAACCTCGCCCACTCGATGTATGGCTATAAAGTTTATCGTTATTCAGCAACAGAAGATTCGCAACCTCTTGCGGTGATCTCGCTAGTGGAAGTAAAACACCCAGTCTTCGGACATTATCTCGTAAGCGCACCTTTTGGCAGTTATGGCGGATTCGCTTTCGAGACACAATCAGCCCGCAATCTTTTATTGACTGAAGTGAGTCAGCTGGCAGAACAGCTCAAAGTTGAATATGCCGCCATTCGCTTTGACGAAGGCGAAACCACTCCGCCCGATAACTGGATCCAACATCCCGCATATTTTACCTATCTGGTAGATCTATCTTGTGGCAGCGAGGCGCTTCTAAAAACTTTTTCATCAGACCACCGCAACCACGTCCGCAAATCAACAAAAAAAGGATTTTCTGTTCGCTTTGGACATCTCGATCTATTGGATGATATATATGAAGCGCTGGCGAGCAGTATGCACGAACTCGGTTCGCCATATCATACAAAAACCTATCTGCAAAAAATGGCGGAGTTTCTTGGAGACACACTCGAGTTCGCCGTGTTATATGACGCACATGGAAACATCGCCGGCGGAGGTGTTTTCATTTATCAAGGCGATACCGTCTTCAACTTGCACGCAAATATTTTGAGGGGTTTTCGTTCAAATTACGCGGGTGAATTTCTGTATTGGTCTGTGATCGAACGTAGCATCCAAAAGGGATTAAATACTTTTGACCTGGGACGCAGTCTCGCGGGTTCGGGCAATGAAGTGTTCAAGATGAAATGGCATCCGCAAAAAAAGCTACTTGCTTACTGGCATTGGCTCGCGCCGGGGCAAGCCCTGCCTGCGCTTGATCAAAAGAATCCAAAATTCCAATTGGCGATCGCGGTATGGAAACGCCTGCCCGCATTTATCGTCCGGGCGATTGGGCCTTACCTCGTACGCGGACTGGCATAATGTACACCCTCCACAACCTGACCGAACTCAACCTCGCGCTCCTGCCGAGACTCGCTGAGATCCATATGGGAGATCGCGGACTACTTTCAAAGCTGGGATATCCCTTTGTGCTTCGTTATTTCGAAATAGCATACAAAGATCGGCGCGTGATCGGAGTCTATGCACAGGATGACGATAGCGGAGAATTGATCGGATATGGCATCGCATCTCCGCAGCCCGAGTCGCTCACATCCCAACTCACTGATGATAAAAAATGGTTCATTAAACAGATCATAAAATTATTTTTTACGCGCCCGCACGTCTTTATTCAATTGATCGTTTCAAGCATTACCATCAAAGGTCAAATGGACAACAAAGCAAACGCGATCGAATGTGTCTATTTTTCCGTTGACCCAAAATATCGCGGACAAAAAATAGGGCGGACACTTCAAAAAGAATTAATGGACAGAGCGCGTATTTCTGGATACAAAATAATTTTTGCCAGCATCGAGACCTGGAACAAGGCCAGTCTCTCCGCGACGTTGGCGAATGGATTTACAATTGTAAAAACATTCCGTGAAGGAATTTATCACAGACACCGTTTGGAAAGTAAACTATAAAATATGACCACACATCGCGAACGAATCCAAGCCTGCCTCAATGGCGAAAAACCAGACCGCACACCTATCGCGCTCTGGCGGCATTTCCCTGTGGACGATCAAAACCCAGAGCTCCTCGCGGCCTCAACTTTACATTTTCAAAGCACCTATGATTTCGACATTGTTAAAGTCACGCCAGCTTCTTCGTTTGCAGTCAGAGGCTGGGGAGTGGAAGATCAATGGATGGGGGACTCGGAGGGATCGCGACGATATACAAAACGCGTGATCCATGAACCAGCAGATTGGGAAAAGCTAACGGCGCTCGACCCAACCTCCCCGCATCTTGCAGGACAATTAGCCTGTCTGCGCCTCATTCAGCAGAATCTCTGTCCGGAGACTCCCCTCATCCAAACGATATTTAATCCGCTTTCACAAGCCAAGAATTTAGCTGGCAATGATTTACTGCTCAAGCATCTGCGCGAAAATCCCGAAGCCGTGCATAAAGGATTGGAAACTATCGCTAAGACTATCGCAAAGTTTGTCGAAGCGGTCTGCGATATTGGCGTGGATGGGATCTTCTACGCCGTACAGCACGCGCAGGCAGACGTGCTCACACTCGATGAATACAAAAATTTCGGCCTGCCTTACGATAAGCAAGTGCTTGAAGAAACCAAAAACCTATGGTGCAACATGCTTCATTTACATGGTAAGGATGTGTATTTCTCACTTCTGAGCTTTTACGATTTCCAGATCGTCAATTGGCATGACCGCGAAACTTACCCTTCACTGGCTGAGGCGCAGAGTCTCTTCAAGGGTGCGGTGTGCGGCGGCTTGAGACAGGGTACTCTCGTGCTCGGGGAACAGGCCAAAGTTAAGCAAGAAGCAGCGGATGCCATCCAGCAGACTGAGGGTCAACGTTTCATCCTCGGTACAGGCTGCGTAGTTCCCATCACTGCATCACATGGAAATTTAGTTACAGCTCGCAGGAGCGTTGAATGACAGTCCGAGTCATTTCTGGAACCGCAAGAGGAAGAAAACTGAAGTCTGTGCCCGGGGATACCACCCGCCCGGTCATGGACCGTGTAAAGGAAGCCTTGTTCAATATCCTCGCCGGTGATGTAATCGATTCAAACTGGTGGGATCTGTTTGGAGGGACGGGCGCAATTGGCATTGAGGCGTTGAGTCGCGGTGCGACCTTTGTCCGTTTTTCCGATCTAAATCGTGCACCGGTTGAAACCATCAAAGAAAATATTGAGCAGTGTGGCTTTGTGAAACAGGCCGAGATTCGCAAAGGCGATGCATTCAGCATGTTGTCGGCGCAAGTTGACAGGCAGTTCGAGTATATTTATATTGCACCGCCGCAATACCAGGAAATGTGGTCAAAAGCTTTAAAGTTGGTGGATGAAAATATTCACTGGCTAACCAATGACGGCACTGCCATTGTCCAAATTGACCCGAAAGAATATGAAGAGCTTGAACTAAATAATTTTGAAGAGAGTGATCAAAGAAAATATGGAAGCACCTTGATCGTTTTTTATGACCGCCTAAATTAATGGAATTCGCCCCGAAGTTAAATCTTCGGGGCGAATTCTTTATTCTTTTACCAATAAATAGAATCTACTTGGTTTCGACCTTGCTTGCAAGCATCGTCGTGGGATTAAACTTGGCTTCAACTTTATCACCGACTACAAGGTCTGCTAAAGCTATGTGAAGACTACCGCGTTCGAAACGCGTGCTGGAGTCAATCATGAGCACAACATCCGCGCCACCATTGCTGGGGGTGATGGATACAGTTCCAAGAGTTATCCCAGAGATAACTCCTTTGGTTTCACCATTTTTTGAATTGCTTTTGGCAACTTTCACCTTGTCTTCAATTCTGCTGGCGATTAAAGATGTCTTGTTATATTTGACTTCAACTCTTTCACCCACTAACAGATCAGTGAGAATTGCCATTTTACCACCACGCCTGATGCGGGTTGATGCGTCAAC
>CAIWRB010000006.1 GCA_903914955.1 uncultured Chloroflexota bacterium
CAGTCAATGTGTGCGAGTGCTAAACCTACAACCAAGCGCAAGATTGCACTCTAATTTTGTAACAATGCCTGCTCCAGGCGCTCGAACTATGACAACCATCAGGAACAAAAATGGTTTCAAGCTCACGATAGAAAATCACCTTTTTGGAGCAATTTTCATCAGCCCAGGGTTTATCTATGAGTGATCGAAAACGTAGAGTTTATGGGGTTATGATCGGTCTTGCTTTTGGCATGCCCTTTGCAATTATTTCAGAATTTATCAATACCTGGATGTTGCCCGGCATTCCCTTATATGAATTGCCGTTGGGGCGAGTGACAACCACCGTTTTAACAACACTATTCATGAGCATTTTAGGATTGATAGTTGCCTGGGATGAAGAATCTTTTTGGGGCTTGCTGGGTGGATCCCTGTTTATTGTGATCATAAGTTCCTTGCAGGCAGAATATAATTCAGGGGCATCTGAAGGCGTGACTTCGTTTTTTCTTTTCCTGTTCACGTTCCTGCCGCGTCTGATCATTTACCTGCCGCTCACATTTTTTTTGCGCTGGGTGTTGAATAATTTTGATCGGACGGCATCAATTTCAAGCGGTAGGGCGGGGAGTCCATTCCTGGCAATATTGGCGCTGCTGGCGCTGGCTGTCATCGGAGGTAGATACTCGATCCTTGCACCAGAAGCTCATCAAGCTTTGGAGGATGGGAACGCCCTGATTTTGGAGGGAATGTCAGCCGTTGAAAATGGGATGGATCTGCCCGAGCCGCTCATTGTTGTGGATGGATTTTCCACCTACGCAAACGGGCCCTACACTCTCGAATGGAGCAGTGACGTGGATCAGCTGCCTGTTACGAGACCGATCGCTGAATTTGGTGTGACCGAGTCTCTCATCATTTTCCGCTTTGAGAATACCTATCAGTTCGGCTGTGTGTATACTCCTCCCAGCCGCGTGCCCAAGTGTATTAACATCACGCATGTAAGATAAATTCCAGATTTCTCTAAACTTAGAGAGAAGCATTCTTTACGGTTTGCTTCGCTGTTTTTTGTTCGAAAACTTAGAAACGGGGAGCGAAGGGATTAAATCTCTAACACTCCTCTAACACCCCTAGCTAAATCATAATGATAAAATCTTTAAACATTATTGAGTTGGTATGTCAAGTTATATTTCTCTAAATCCACACACGCAACTGGAACAGGCAATTACTTACGATTTACAATCCGCGTTGGAAAAGCGCGGATTGTCTGTGATTCACAACGGCACAAGTGATGGTCATACACCCGGGGGAAAGCCAGACATTATCGTCTTTAACAAAGATTATATGTTGATTATTGAAGTAACAAGATCAAAGGGTTCGGCTCAGGATCGAGAATTTCAATCGATTCGGAGTCACTTGAAAGAGGTTAAAGCAGAGAATATGCAAAAACAATGCTTTTGTATTTTTGTATCTCCAAAAACATCCAGTCGAACTATGGACAGCATTCACGATCATAATCGCCAAAGGGCAAGCGAAGGTAAATCTGATATGAAAATCCTTCCGCTTGTGTTTAATACATTTGAATTGTGGATAACTCGTCTCAAAGAAAGTACTGAGCAGAAATATTCCGTAAAAGATTTTATGAGTACTTTTGAACAGCATGAAAAGTTCGCAAGCGACTTGGCTATTCAAAAAATATTTTCTCAAGCCATATTTGTTCATAATAAAAAAATATCTGAAGTAACCAAGCAAAAAACGAAAAAAAACTTAGAATTGCCTTTCGATGATTCGGAACACGCGCAAAATAAACTGAAAATAGCTCGTTCCGAAGTTGGTTTGGATGTGTGGATGGAACATTTTATACATTATTCAACACGTGGCTGGAACAGGTTTGCTAAAACAACAGGGATTTCACTTACTCAGTTCAATATCATGACGCAACTATACGAGCGCGAAGTATGGAGTATTTCTGAAATAAGCGAATATTTCGAAATTACTGTTCCTGGGGCTAGTCAACTGGTGGATAAACTTGTTCAATCCGGACTCGTTCATCGTGTAGAAAATCAAACAGATCGACGTGCCAGGTATTTAACACTTTCATCCAATGGGGTAAGTTTAGTGAATAAAGGTATTCGAGAACGCCACCGCTGGGTAGATGAGTTTTTTAAATATTTAAGCGCGGCGGATCAAAAGAAAGTCAGCGAAGCGCTGATATTGTTAACGCATGCCGCCAAAGAAATGGAAAACAAAAAATGATAAACACATTGTTATTTGAATATTCTGCAAGGAGCAAAATCAATTATGGTTAAACTGGCAAAATACACAAAGCCTTACCTCGTGATGATCCTGCTCGCCATCCTCCTCTTGTTTGCCCAGGCAAACCTGGATCTGGCGCTGCCCGATTATCTTTCCCGTATCGTCAACACCGGCATTCAACAGGGCGGCGTGGAAAATGCTGTTCCAGAGGCGATCCGTCAGAGCGAAATGAATCGCGTTGCAATTTTCCTGGGCGCGGAAAAAGATTCTGTGCTCGCCGATTACACCCTCGTTGATAAGAACTCGGCTGATTATGCCAAATATGTCGCCGAGTATCCCATCCTCGAAACGGAATCAATTTATGTCTTGAACCAGATCGACAAAATTGAACTCGATCGCATCAACCCGATATTTGGGAAAGCGATCCTGACAGTTTCAGGAATCGAACAGGTTTTGGCTGACCCAGCCAAAGCGTCACAAATGGGCGCGGCCTTCGGCGGCATGGATCTGACCAAACTCCCGCCCGGCATGGACTTGTTCACATTATTGGGAAAACTTCCAGCCGACAAACTTACACAGGTCACCGACTCTGTCGATAAGAAATTTGCGGCGCTGGGTGACAAGATGATCGTTCAGGCGGCAGTTAGTTCCGTCAAAACCGAATATAAAGCGCTTGGCATGAATACCGATAAACTGCAAACCGATTACATGATGAATGTCGGCGGTTGGATGATTCTGCTGACTCTACTTTCCGTCGTCTGCACCATCATCGTCGGTTATCAGGCTGCCAAGATCGCGGCTGGCATGGCGCGCGATATCCGCCGCGATGTGTTCCAAAAAGTTGAAAGCTACTCCAGCACCGAGTTCGACAAGTTCTCGACCGCGTCCCTGATCACACGCACCACCAATGATGTGACCCAGATCCAAATGGTGATCTTCATGATGGTGCGCATGGTGTTCTATGCGCCCTTGCTTGGCATCGGCGGTTTGATCAAAGTGATCTCCAAAGATTCACCATTGTCCTGGCTGATTATCGTGGCTGTTCTAACGCTCGTCGGCTTGATCATGGTTGTCTTCTCAGTTTCCCTGCCCAAATTCAAGATCATCCAGAAACTGGTGGATCGAATCAATTTGGTGGCGCGTGAAAATCTGTCGGGCATGATGGTGGTGCGCGCCTTCAACATGCAGGGGTTTGAAGAAAATAGATTTGACAAGGCCAATTTAGATCTGACTTCCGTTAGCTTATTCATCAATCGCATAATGGTCGTGATGATGCCGATGATGATGCTCATCATGAACGGCTTGTCGCTGGCGATCATCTGGTACGGCGCTCGTCAGGTGGCGGATGCGAACATGCAGGTTGGCGATATGATGGCGTTCCTGCAATATGCCATGCAAATTGTGATGTCGTTCCTGATGCTGTCAATGATGTTCATTATTCTGCCGCGCGCTTCCGTTTCCGGTGACCGCATTGCCGAGGTCCTTGAGATCGAGCCCAAGATCCACGATCCGAAAGAACCGAAGAAATTTTCCACTCCGTTCAAAGGCACAGTGGAATTCCGTCAGGTTTCATTCCGTTATCCGGGCGCAGAAGAGGATGTCTTGCATGACATTAACTTTACCGCGCAGCCGGGACAGATGACCGCCTTCATCGGTTCGACCGGTGCAGGCAAATCAACGATCGTCAATTTGATCCCGCGTTTCTACGAAGTCAGCGAGGGCGCAATTTTGATGGACGGTATTGATATCCGCGAAGTAACACAGCATGACCTGCGTAATCAGGTAGGTTATGTACCTCAAAAGAGTGCGTTGTTCTCCGGCACCATCGAGAGCAACCTGCTTTATGCCGACAAAAACGCCAGCCCCGAAATGCTGAACTCGGCAATTGAAATTTCCCAGGCAGCGGAATTCGTAAATTCCAATCCTGAAGGAATTGCAACCGAGATATCTCAAGGCGGCGTGAACGTTTCCGGCGGACAGAAACAGCGTCTCTCGATTGCCCGCGCCATGGTCAAGAAGCCGCCGATCTATATTCTCGATGACAGTTTCTCGGCGCTTGACTTCAAGACCGATGCCGCTTTACGGCGCGCCCTTAAAGCTCAAGCCGCAAACAGCACGTTGATGATCGTGACTCAACGCGTCTCCACCGTCAAAAATGCCGAACAGATCATCGTGCTCGATGAAGGCAGGATCGTCGGCAAAGGCACGCACAATGAGCTGATGAAAACTTGTGAAACCTATAAAGAGATTGCTTTATCGCAGCTCAGCATGGAGGAATTATCATGATGCAACAGAGACCCGGGCAACCTCGTGGCGGCGGCCCGATGGGCGGCGGCCCAATGGGCGGTATGATGGGCGCGCCTGGCGCAAAAGCCCGCAACTTTAAAGGCACAATGAGCAAGTTGATCGCTTACCTTGGCCAATACAGAGCCATAGTCATTGTCGTCTTCATCTTTGCCATCGCGTCCACTGCAGCAAATATTGCCGGGCCAAAACTTCTCGGCAACGCCACCACCAAATTGTTTGAAGGTGTGATGGCACAGTTGAGCGGAACAGGCGAAATTGACTTTAACTATATTGGTCGGATCATTCTGCTAACCATTGGCTTGTATGTGGTATCGTCGATATTTTCCTACGTTCAGGGCTGGCTGATGGCCAATGTCTCCACCAATATCGCATACCGTTTTCGCCGCGATATTTCAGAGAAGATCAACCGCATGCCGCTCCATTATTTTGACACCACCACTCACGGCGAAGTGCTCTCGCGCATCACCAACGATGTGGATACGGTCAACCAAACCCTCAGCCAGAGTCTGACTCAGATCATAACCTCGCTGGTGACTGTGGTGGGCGTGCTGGCGATGATGTTCTCCATCAACTGGATGATGACGCTGGTAGCCCTGATCATCATCCCGCTTTCGATGGCAGTGGTCGGGTTGATCATCGGGCAATCGCAGAAATACTTCAAGCAGCAGCAGGATTATCTTGGCCATGTCAACGGCCACGTGGAGGAAATGTATGGCGGCCACATCGTCATGAAAGCCTTCAACGGCGAAGAAGAAAGCATCCTCAAGCTCGATCAATCGAATAATATGCTCTATGAGGCCGCCTGGAAATCTCAATTCCTCTCCGGCTTGATGATGCCGATCATGACCTTTATCGGAAACCTCGGTTACGTGGCTGTGGCGATCCTCGGCGGCTATCTGGCCATCAAGGGCACCATCACCGTCGGTGACATTCAAGCGTTCATTCAATACGTGCGCTCGTTCACCCAGCCGATCATGCAATTGGCAAATATCTCCAATGTTCTACAACAAACTGCAGCCGCGGCGGAACGCGTCTTCGAATTCCTTGAAGAGAACGAAGAAGTTGACGAAGCCGCCGAACCGATCAAACTTGAAAGCGTGGAAGGCCACGTTGAATTCAAGGATGTTCACTTTGGCTACAGCCCGGACAAGATCATCATCAATGATTTCTCGGCCGAAGCTGAACCCGGTCATAAGATCGCCATCGTCGGGCCGACCGGCGCGGGCAAGACCACCATGGTCAAATTACTGATGCGTTTCTATGATGTGAACAGCGGCACCATCCTCGTCGACGGTCACGATATCCGCGAGTTCAGCCGATATGATCTGCGCAAGTTGTTCGGCATGGTGCTTCAAGACACCTGGCTCTACAACGGAACCATCATGGAAAATATTCGCTACGGACGACCGGACGCGACTGATGAAGAAGTCTATGCCGCGGCCAAAGCTGCGCATGTGGATCACTTCGTCCACACTTTGCCTGATGGCTACAACATGGTGCTCAATGAAGAAACTTCGAACATTTCACAGGGACAAATGCAACTGCTGACCATCGCGCGCGCAGTCCTTGCCGACCCGAAGATCCTCATCCTCGACGAAGCAACCAGTTCGGTCGATACCCGAACCGAGGTTCTCATCCAAAAGGCTATGGATAACCTGATGAAGAATCGCACCAGCTTTGTCATCGCCCATCGTCTGTCAACCATTCGTGATGCAGACTTGATCCTCGTCATGAAAGACGGCGACATTGTGGAGCAGGGCAATCACGTGGAGCTGCTGGCAAGCAACGGATTCTATGCTGAATTGCATAATAGTCAGTTCGATATAAGCGCAGTGAATTAATAGAACTAGCGCAATAAAACCAATGCGACATGAAGGCGCAGGATACAATGTTTTGCGCCTTCATTTTATAAATTACTCAGAGAGTTAAAATGAAATTTCTACTCAAACTATTTATCGGTTTTCATGTTTTTATGTATCGCCTGACGGGCGGAAAATTTGGCAGTGAAATGCGAGGATTCAAAGTGCTGATCCTCACAACCAAAGGGCGCAAGTCCGGGAAAATATTTTCAAGCCCGGTTGGCTACTTCGAACGAGATGGCGGATATCTCATCAGTGCGTCAAATGGCGGCGGAGCAAGTCACCCCTCGTGATATCACAACATCAAGGGCAATCCTGATGATGTGACGATCCAGGTGAAGGATAAAACCATGAAAGTGAAACCGGATATCATTTTGGGCGAACCTCGCAAACCTTTATGGAACTGGATCGTTTCAGCCGCCCCCAACTTTGGGGATTATGAAAATCGAACGACGCGTGAAATCCCGCTCCTACTTTTGAATCCGCAATAAAAGAATCAAGAACGATACGACCAAACCTGAAAGAAATTTTAGGTCTGACCGTTTTGTAAATTATGACCAGCAAAGGGAGTTTTTGTGAAAAACACATCAAAGAAATCACCAACTGAAATAATGGAACTGTCCACGCCGATGAACGATAGCCGCCGTTGGATCGCGCTCGGTATTTTGAGCATGAGCCTGATGCTGATCGTAATAGACAGCACCGTGGTCAACATTGCGTTCCCGGCCATTCGCGCCACATTCAACGCGCCCTTCTCGGATGCAGAATGGGTCAACTCGATCTATTCCCTGATCTTCGGCGCGGCGATCATTACCTGGGGCAAACTCGGCGACCAGTACGGACGCCGCAATATTTTCATCATGGGTGCGGCATTGTTCGCGCTCAGTTCATTGGGAGTGGGGCTGGCTCCCACCATCGGCGTGATGATCGGCTTCCGCGCCTTGCAGGGGCTGGCTGGCGCGATGATGTCGCCCTCCACGCTTTCGATCATTTCATCTACATTCAAGGGACGCGAACGCGGCATCGCCTTTGGCATTTGGGGCGCCACTGCTGGCGTTTCAGCTGCGCTCGGGCCACTATTAGGTGGCTGGCTGATCGAGTACGGCACGAAGATCATGGCTGAGTCCTGGAGACTTGCTTTCATTATCAACGTTCCGCTGGCGGTCATTGCGATCGTCGGAAGCTTATGGGCCATCCGCGAAACAAATGACAATCGTCAGAAACACCTGATCGATTGGCGGGGAATCCTGTTCGCCACGCTCGGACTCGGCGCTGTCGTCTCGGGAACGATCGAAGGTCAAACCTATGGCTGGCTGTATGCCAAGAAGATTTTTATGCTTGGTTCGATCCATTATCCCAACCTCCCTCTCGACGCGGTCATTCCTACGGGAACGCTGTCTTTTGTTCCATTTACATTCGCCATCGGGTTGGCATTTTTGGCGCTCTTCGTTTGGTGGGAACTTACCTTTGAGAAAAAAGGCGGCGAACCCTTATTTGAATTGGGATTGTTCAAATATCAGAGTTTCCGCTTTGGGTTGATCACCATCTTTATCATCGCGCTGGGTGAGTTCGGAGTATTCCTTGCAATTTCTATCTACCTGCAACTTGCGAAAGGACTCGGCGCCTTCGAAACTGGAACTCAATTCCTCGCATTCGCCATCGTGACCATGTTCGCAGCGCCCATGGCAGGTGTACTCTCAAGCCGTTTCGGCGCCAAATGGATCGTGACCGCAGGCATGGTTTGCGAAGCCGCTGCCTTATTCTGGATCAGCCGTACGCTTTATATTGACAAACCTGTTTCCTCGCTTATTCCTCCATTCATGTTGTACGGTTTGGGGGTTGGCCTTGCGATCGCTCAGCTTTCCAACCTTGTGCTTTCAGATATCCCCGGCAACAAAGCGGGACAGGCTTCAGGCGCCACCAACACCATCCGTCAGTTGGGTGCTTCGCTCGGTATCGCCATCATCGGCGCAGTTCTTTTTACAGGGTTCGCAACATCCGCCACGCCATTAGTTCAAAACTCCACCGCCTTTTCAGATTTCGGCGCGCGCGTTGAGGCGAATACATCGCTCTCGCCAATCTCAAAGATGATCGGCTCAAGCATGGCTGGCTTCGGTGACAAGGCCAAACAAGGCATTATCACCGGGCTGGCGGCTAACGAAGGCTTTGACCCGAATCAAGCTGACCCGTTGCAAACTGCATTGGACAGCATTCCGTCCGTTGGAAAAAATGCGATGAAAGCCCAGGGCATCAATTTGGATGACCCCGCCACTGTAGCAAAGATCAGGCAGGAACTTGGTCCCGACGTGAAGATTCTTCAAGCTGACATTCAGAACGCACTTGCAACCGGGTTTTCAACCGCAGCCCGTGCTGCAGCAACGCTGGCAGCAGTGTTCGTCATGTTTGGCGCTCTAAGTTCACTGATGCTGCCAAACACCAAGTCTCACGTCACCCCGGAAACTGCGGCAACGGTAGTTTAGAATAAAATAAAAGAAGCCTTCGCGATTAGGAAGGCTTCTTTTATTTTATTGTTTGCTGATTTTTTATTTTCCCCGAGGTATTGAAAAAGGAAATATTTATGTCACACCTGATTTATATTTTTAAACAGCCCCCATTTTTAATCATCAATACATTCCCCACACTGCCAATACCCCAAAAACTATGATCACCAATCCCGCGCCCAAAACCATCTCGCGGAATTCACGGGTATCTTCCAGGTAAAAATTTGGGGATATGCCGGTCACTTGCCAGCGTGGGCTGGCAAACCATGCGAAGATCGCGCCGCCCAGCATGCCGCCGACGTGCCCCCAATTATCAATACCAGGCGCTAATCCAATGAACAAGTTGACTGCGATGATAAAAACCGCGTTGCTGATCGCCTGCTTTGCCTGACCGCCGAACAATTTGCGATTATGATAAAAGAAGGCTACCTCGGCGGCGATCAACCCGAAGACCGCAGTGGATGCGCCTACTGAATATCCATTTTCACCAGTCAGCAGAAACGAAAACACATTGCCTGAAAAACCACCGAGAAAATATAACAATGCGAATCTGCGGTGCCCAAAATGTTTTTCCAATAATGAACCGATCGACAACAGCGCATACATATTGAAGAAGATATGCGGGACAGAGCCATGCAG
>CAIWRB010000007.1 GCA_903914955.1 uncultured Chloroflexota bacterium
CCAAGGGCAACCAGTCGTATTTGATCTTGCGCCAGAGTATTTCGATGGGGTTCAACTCGGGGGAGTAAGGTGGCAGGTAATGCACAACCACCCCCCGTGCGGCCCACTCGTCGACCCGGTCGTAAAACGCGCGGCTGGTGTGCCAAGACGCATTGTCCAAGGTGACCACGCAAGGCTTGTGGTGGATGGCGTATTCCAGCGCGTAACGCGTCGTGAAGCCGTCAAAGGCGGCGGCGACTTGCGCGGTGTCCACCTTGCCTTCGGTAGTATGGAAGTAAATTTGTTGGTCCCTTGACATGAAGCCTAGGACATTCAAACGTTTGGACTTGAAGCTCGGCAGTTCCAGCGTCGTGCCGGCGGGTTGCCAGGCATAGGGGACGGAAGGGACCGTGGTGAAGCCCGACTCGTCGTAATAATACAGGTTGATCAGCCCGGCATCCGCCATCTGTTGCAAGGCTTGCTGGTTTTGCATTTCCTTCTCGAACTCGACCTGGTCGCGTTTGCTTTTTAGCGAACGGCGGCAGCGATGCCAAGTGTAGTTGAGTTTTTTTTTAGTGCGCGCTTGAGGGTCACCGTGCAGGACGATTTGCCGGTGGCTTGCTGCAAGGCGGCTTGGGCCTGTTTGATTTGGCGCGGCTCCTGGTCGATCAGTTCCTTAAGTTGGCGCACCTCATCATCGGTGTAGATGGGGGGCCTGCCGGGAATCGGCAAAGACTTCAAGCCTTCGACCCCGGACGTTTCGAAGCGCTTGATCCATGCGCTGATAGTATCCCGGTCTACCTCGAAGATGTCCTGCAACTGGTTGATCGTGGTGCCCTTGTCGCTGAGCAGGATGGCATGGGCGCGTTTGCGAAAGGCAAAGTCGGAGTGACCATGATAGATTTCTCTGAGTTGCTCTATAATTTCTTCGGTGGGTGTTTTGACGAATCTTAGGCGGGACATGACAGGCAAAAAATGCAATTGTACCAAATTATTTATGTTCAGCTACTTACATTGTCTTCAATCTCACCAGTCTGCTCAGATACAGAATACGCTCAAAAAACGAACCCTGATTTATCGTGAGACAATCAGCTAAACTATGTCTCAAGGGCTGGGCAAAATCCAAAACCTCTTCAAAAGACTCCGGGGGTACGACTACATAGGGTTTGCTGTACCTTGATCGCGGCAATTTCTTTGCAACCTTATAATAATCTTCTTCGCGGCTCCATTTAATTTCAAACCAACCGATGTACTCCCCGCTTGTAACCCGCAATATCCATCGCGTGTGCTCTAATTCGAATTCTGCGGCTATCGCACGCCTGCGCAATTCCGGATCAAACAATCGAATAATGAAACCGGCGTTTAAAATGGCGTTACCTGCTTCTGCAATGCGGTCATCAGGCAAACCGTTATTACCCGACAATGACCGACCCCAATAACTATGCATCCATTTGAATTGAAGCTTATGCATCAACAGACGAAAATCTTCAACTTTTTCTTTGAATGAAACCTGTACTTCATGGCCTGCAAGATGAATTTCGGCCACCGTTTCAGTTAATGGAGATTCAGGACGGACAGTAGCCTCGGCCTTTACATCAGCAACGATTTTAGTTGGCGTATCATCCAAGGTTGGTTCAGTCGCGTTGTATTCAGCGACTAACAATGCACTGGCGCGGGTGTCGCGATTATCAATCCACCAATTAGCGCTGGTTTTCGACTGCAACGAGTCTAATGCCCTAAGCATCCTGTCGCTGTTCAAAAATTGAACTAGGAATTCTTGTTTGTGATTATAACGTTCGCTAAACGTATTTAATCCAAGGCTGGCAAATTCATTATCCAACTGATTTAACATATCTTTGCCTAGCAAAGACTCTATTGCACTCCATGCAAAATAAAATTTCTCTGCCTTGTTTTCATAGGCAAGCTGGATGTTGTTAAGTAGTTTATGACGAATGGTAGTCGCCCATGCGATTTGTTTTTCGCTACCTTGAAGTTCTGGCAATTCCTCGCTTATAGCTTCCTCGGTGGCTACTATTAACTCTGCGGCGCGTTTCTTATCCTGCTCGGTTTTCCAGCATACAGGACAAACCGTACCTTTTGATACATACCAAGCCGCTTTTTGGTTGACTTCTTTGCGACTACTTGCAATGACTTTGATTTCTGCTTCACATGTCGCGCATTTTATATAAGTTCTTGCCATTTTTATATCCTCCCGCACTAATGGTGGAATACGCC
>CAIWRB010000008.1 GCA_903914955.1 uncultured Chloroflexota bacterium
AACCAAACGTATGCAGGCTGCTTGGGATAATGCCTATTTGCTCCAAGTACTTTCAGGTTTTTCTAAACTTGTCCAGACGTAAGATGCGTTCGCCCTGGGCCGTTCATAGTCTACTATTTTCATAGTTACATTAATATACTACAATTGACACTCAAGCAAGCCCCAAAGTGTACAGGCTTCGCGGAGGCTAAAGCCAAATACATAAACCCTCCTTGCTACCCGCTCTAAAGATACGAAACGCCGTAGGTAGTGCGGCGGGTTCTCTAAGTCCTATCATACAATCCAGCCAGATTTTTTGATCCACTTTTTGGAGAGAATAAACCATGCCTGAAAACCCACATATTCAAGCCATTATCGAAGCAGTGATCGAAGGTGAAGCAGAAGATGCCGCTGAAGCAACATTTTCTGCCCTCGGTTCCAACACCGATCCATTGGTTATCCTGAATGAAGGTCTGATGATTGGTGCAGATGAAGTGGGCAAGCGCTTTGAACGCGGCGAATACTTCCTGCCTGAACTCATGCTCGCAGGACGCGCCCTCAAGGCTGCGATGGAAGTGGTTAAGCCATCCTTGTTGAAAAAATATGAAGGGACTGACACCAAGATAAAAGCCAGAGTAGTTTCAGCCACCGTGCAAACAGACATCCATGATATCGGTAAAAACATTGTCTCGTCCATGTTAACTGCGGCAGGTTATGAAGTCACAGACATGGGTGTGGACGTACCGATCAAATCCATTATTGATAAAGCGGAAGAAATAGGAGCGCAGGTGATATGCCTGTCAGCCTTGCTAACCACCTCGATGCCTTTTATGCGAGACCTGATCGAGATACTCAAAGCGCGCGGCATCCGTGAAAAATACATTGTCCTGGTCGGAGGCGCATCTGTGAATGAAACCTGGGTTAATCACATCGGCGCGGATGGTACCGCGCGTAATGCGGCAGATGCTGTCAAAGTGGTACACACACTGGTCAGTGTGTAATCCTGGTTGATGCATTTTTGTGGAGACAACATGTTAAATTATCTTGAAATCCTGGATCGCGCGAATACCGGTCCCTACCTGGCTGAAGAAAATTGGGATCTTGAAAAAGTAGCAATGACCACCAAAAAGCTGGTCAAGAAATATAAACTTGAATGGAACAAGGAAGAATTGGTTACTGATGATGCTTCCCTATCAGAAGCCATTTATAACGCTGGATATGAACTTGCGGTAACGCTCGGCTCGTACAGCCGCACCACGGAACGCGTGATTGAGATCTCTCAGGATGAAATTGACGGGGGAATCCGCAACATGCCGCAAACTGTTGTGATGGGCGAAGGAAAAGATGCGCGGACTTTATACGCTCGTCACCTGAAGGATGAGCGGGCTCCGTTATTCTTTGGCGGTTCACCAGGAACGCCTGTGCCCGAAAGATTTTTTCTGGCCAATGTCATGTCCTACATGCAGGAACCTTTGATTGACCTTGCCACATGCGGCACGCTCGTCGAAGTGGACGGGCGTGAAGTTCGCACGGGAAACCCGATCGAGATCGTATCCACGCGTCGCGAATTGCAATATATGCGTCAGGGACTCAAGCGCGTTGGCCGCGCCGGAATGGGAATGTTAGCCGCGCAAAGCTCGGTCTCTGAACTGGGTGATCTGGCTGCAGCGCACCCTGATTACTTACGCCCTTGTGATTCACATCTTGTGCCCATGCTCAATGAACTTAAGATGGATCATCGTAATATTTCACGTGCAGTCAATTCACTGGAATATGGCATGGTGAATGCATCCCTACCTTGTGTCATCGTCGGTGGACTCGGCGGCGGGCCAGCCGGTTCTGCGGTAGTCAACGTGGCCTCCTACTTGATCGCGAACATTACCTGCCTCGCGGATTACCATATCCTGCACCCCATTCACATGCGTCATATCGCCACTTCCACTCGCGATGTGCTGTGGGTGATCAATGCCACCGGGCAGGCATTTGCCCGGCATGCGCCAACCATTATCGTCGCAGATATTTATCCAAAGTCCGGTGCGGGAACGAAGGAACTGCTCTATGAAACGGCGGCTAACGCCATTGTCAACGCCGTCAGCGGAAATCATCTCGAAGGCTGCGGCTCCGCTGACGGCAACGCCCCCAATTGTTCAGGATTGGAAGCGCGTCTCATGGCGGAAGTCGCACTGGCAACTCATCGTATGAAAATGAGTCTGAAAGATGCGAATGATTATGTTCTCAAATTATTACCAAAATATGAACATGTCTTTACGCAGGATGGAAATCCCGGCAAGCCATTTGATGAAGTGTATGATTTACAAAATCTCCAACCGCTGGATTTCTGGCAAAAGATGTATGAAGAAGTCAAAACTGAATTGAAAGAGATGGGTTTAAAGGTATAAACCAGACAGGGCAAACCAGAGCGGATACGCTCTGTAAAGACCAAATCTCAAGGAGAAAACACTAATGACTCTTCCGCTTATGCTCGTTGTCAACATTTTGATCGTCGCCGTGCTCGGATTACTGGCGAAGTACGTGAAAGTGGGCTCCGCAGAAACAACTGCGGGTGGATTTAATTTCAACTACACGACATCCGACCTGATCATCCTGGCCGTGATCGGAGCCATCGCCGGCGTTGTGAACACAGGCACAGGCATTGTTTGGAACGCCGCCAATGCAGCCGGTGGGCCGCTGGCTGGTGCGGCCTTGCAAGGTGTATTCATGTGGGCGTACCTGCTGGCATTTTTTCTTGTTCGTAAGCCGGGCAGCATGTTGATCATCGGCCTGATCGAGACTACGATGGAAGCATTACTCGGCAACCCATCCGGCATTTCCACGATCGGCTGGGGCATCACGCAGGGTATTGGCGCTGAAGCAGTCATGGCTTTCGTGGTATATGGAAACTTTGGCTGGTGGGCATTCGCTCTGGCTGGCGCAGCCGCGTCACAATTCGGAACAACATGGACCGCCTGGCTCTTCGGCTGGGATTCGACCCCTGAAATTGTCAGTGCATATTGGACAGCCACGCCCATCAATTTGATCTCGGGCTTCATTTTCTCCGGGCTGCTCGGCTGGTGGCTTGGCAAGACCGTTGAGCGGACAGGGTTACTCCGCACAACACGTAAAAAATAATCCAGATTATATAAACAATAAATGGAGTTGGAGCAGATCGCTTCAACTCCATTTATTGACTTTCAACTCAAACATTTAAATTGACACAACCAGCCTCCCCGTCATCCGCTTCCGCTGGACCGATCGTTCGCCTAAGCGGGTTGACCTACCATCATTATGGAAAAACCGCGCCTGCGTTGACCGATATCAACGTGGAGATTAAACGCGGCTCATTTACTTTGCTTGTTGGTCCCTCCGGATCAGGCAAGTCCACTTTGTGTATGCTGCTCAACGGAATTATCCCGCAAATTCTGGGGGGAAAATTGACGGGCACAGTTATTGTTGATGGGAAGGATGTTTCGGAGTCCAAGGTTCAAAACATGGCTCACTCGGTCGGGCTGCTTTTTCAAGACCCGGAATGGATGTTCGCGACCCTGCAAGTAGAAGACGAAGTGGCCTTTGGTCCGGAAAACCTGAGACTGCCGCCTCAGGAAATCGCAGCACAAGTGACAAAATCTCTTGAATATGTCGGCATGAATCACCTGAGAAAGAATCTGGTTTGGGCGCTTTCGGGCGGACAGATTCAAAAGCTTGGATTAGCTGCTGTTTTGGCGATGTCCCCAGAGATCATTGTCCTGGACGAACCGACAGCCAATCTCGATCCCGCCACGACACATTCTGTTCATGAACTGATCCTGCGGTTACGCGAAGAAGGCAGAACGATCATTCTTGTTACCAAGGATCTTGACGAGTTCATGGCCCAGGCTGACCATATGATCCTATTATCCGAGGGTCGTGTCCTTGCGCAAGGCACGCCGCGCGATGTAATCTCAGAGCATGGCAGTATCATGCTTGACCTTGGTGTATGGCTTCCTGATCCGACTGAGATCGGGTTGCGATTAAAACAACTAGGTCTGTTGAAAAACAAAGCCGTACCGATCACAGTTGCTGAAGCAGTGATTGCATTGAAAGACATTCGCTTCAAAGAAATTTCCTCGATAAAGAAAGAAACCATCATTGGCGAAATACTCGTCCGAGCTGAGAACGTTCAATTTGGATACACTCGCAAAACAAAAACATTACATGGCGTTTCATTTGATATCAATCAAGGCGAGATCGTTGCCATTGTGGGACAGAACGGCGCGGGTAAAAGCACTCTTAGCAAAATGCTGGTAGGTCTGCTCAAACCATCCCACGGAAGCCTGAGCATGTTTGGGCGTAAAGCGTCTCAGTGGAATGTACAAGATCTGGCAAATGATGTTGCGCTCGTTTTTCAAAATCCTGAACATCAATTCCTTTGCGACACGGTTCATGAAGAACTTGCATACAGTCTGCTCGCACAGGGAATCGTTGACCCTGGAGAAGTTGAAAAACGAGTCAATAGCATGCTGGAGCGACTGAATATTACAGACGCAGCAGAGACCCATCCCTTTTCTCTAAGCGCAGGCTCGAAACGCAGACTCGGAGTTGCAACCATGCTCGTCGGCGGGCGCGCCAGGCTGTTGATCGTGGATGAGCCAACCTATGGACAGGACCGCCGTCTCACTGAACGCTTGATGGAACTGATCAATAATCTGCGCAGCGAAGGCATCACCGTTATCATGATCACACACGATATGCGCTTAGTGGATGCTTACGTAGATCGCGCACTTGTGATGGCCAATGGAGAAAAGATTTTTGACGGCACTCCCAGCGATCTGTTTCAATCTCCAGAAATTATAGAACGTGCCTCCTTGCGAACTACAGCCCTGCGCCGCATAGTGGACGGGCTGCGTGCTGCCGGCACGCCAGTACCAAATGGCTTGAACATAGTTGATTCTTTTGTGGCGGCGGTTGCATTCGTATGAGCGAAAATACTCTTCAATACATTGATAACAACTCGATCTTCCACCGCGTCGATGCGCTAAGCAAACTGGGCTGGGTCTTGATCGTTGTCATTTTTACATTCCAATTTCAATCTGCTGAAGCGCGTGGGATTATGCTGGCCAGTTTGCTTATGTGTGCGTTGCTCTTTGCACGCATACCCATCACTGCAATCCTGCGTGCTTCGCCCTTGATCTTCGGAGTTGCATTCCTGCTGGGAATATTCCACCTGTTTATCACGCCTGGAATTAACACTCTTTTCAGTTTAGGTCCACTGACCGCAACACAAGAAGGCTTGACCAAAGGGCTGGAATTTTTCTTCCGCCTTGCGATAATGGTTATGGCTTCTTTTATGCTGATCTGGACAACGGACATTCGCGAACTGATGGTTGGTCTTGTACACTTGGGCATTCCCTATCGTTATGCGTTCGCCATCTTCATGGCGCTGCGCTTCCTGCCGATTGTCCAGCAGGAAGTAGATGCAGTCAAAGCCGCACACGCCATTCGCGGACGCGCCTCCAGCTCTCCCGTCCGCCATCGTTTCCGTTTGTGGCAGCGTTATTTGTTCACGGTCATCGTCAATGGATTACGCAAAGCGGAAAGCACCGCACTCGCAATCGAGTCTCGCGGATTCGGTGCCTTCCCCGACCGCACCTACGTCAAAGATTTCCGCTGGACTTTCCTCGGGATTGTGCTTATGTTCCTATTTATTATATTGGGGACATGGTTAATATTCTGGGAACGACATCTTTTTTAACCATACCTGGCCTCGCTCAAACTAGTTTGAGCGAGGCCAGTGTTGTGATCACTAACAACACTGGATAAATTCCGGCGGATTTAGCAAACAGCCAGCACAGATCCTTTATAAGTTTTTAGTAATACCAGCCCACCCCTTTTTTTTATCTTGCTACCTATGGAATGCTGATGGCAACAAGATATGTCAATTATCCGAAAATGAGGTGCAAAACTGGTTACCGACATCACGATCATACCCATGATAATATTAACACCATCTCAAAGAAAATAATAATGTACAAGGAGAGTTCAATGCGAAAGAAACTACAAGAGCAGATCGAACGACTCAAAAAAGCTGGCGCAACATACGTGGATGCGCGCTGGTATCCAGTTGAAGAAAGCAACTACTTAATGATGTGGAACGGAAATCTGAAAAATGCCACTTCCTCGCGAGAAAGCGGTGTGGGAATTCGTGCGCTATATAAAGGTGCGTGGGGTTTCTCCGCGTCTTCGGATGTCAGCAATATCGGCGCATTGTTTAACAAGGCTTTTGATAATGCGCGAGTCGCGGCGCAGCGCGTGACTTTCCCTGTGAGACTTGCGGAGAAGGAAGCTGTTCAAGGTTCGTTCTCCAGCCCAAATCGGATCGACCCGTTTGCTGTTTCACTTTCAGATAAGATTTCCTTCCTGAAAGATTTGGATGAAAAGTTAAACAAACCCGGGGTTACTCAGCGAGTCAGCGAGTTAATATTCATGCGCAAACAGATCGTTTACATCGACTCGGAAGGCAGCGAGATCGAGAAGAAGATCATTGAAGTCTTTCCGAGCATTCAAGTGATGGGTGTTGATTCGCAAGGCGAATCGCATTCACGTAAATTCAGTCCTGCGCTCATGGGAGAAACACGCGGTTGGGAAACAGTCAACCAGCAGCTGTTCAGTGAGAACGCAGAACGGATCGTCAGGGAGATGAACGAAGTTCTTGTGGCAGACGATTGCCCGAAGGAAGATCGCTCGGTGATCCTGCTACCGGGTATCATGTACCTGCAAACCCATGAGACGATCGGGCACGCCCTCGAGCTCGACCGCATCCTCGGATATGAATTGGGATTTGCCGGCGGTTCTTTCGTTACCCTTAATGATTTCGGAAACTTGCAATATGGCTCGACAAAATTGACCGCCCGCGCCGATGCGACTCTTCCCAACAGCCCCGGCAGTTTCGGCTACGATGACGATGGAGTACCCGCGCAAGATAACCTGCTGATCGACAAAGGCATTCTCGTCGGCGCAATCACCGGACGTCAGATGGTGGAAGAAGCGAACGCCCGCTCCCACAAACAAATTTTCAATGGCAGCGGCGGTGCCAACCGTGCAACCGCTTTCTATCGGGTTCCGATCGAGCGCATGACCAATATCAACATTGACCCTGGTAATGATGGTTCGCTTGAAGATATCGTCAAGAATACTGAGAAAGGCATCATCCTAGATGGAGACAAGAGCTGGTCGATCGGTTCGAACCGCGAGCAATTCCATTTTGCGACAGACATCGGCTGGCTGGTGGAGAATGGTCAGATCACCCGCGTGGTGAAGAACTCCACCTACAAAGGTGAGACGGTCAAATTCTATAATTCACTTTCTGCCGTGGGCGATCAATCCACCTGGGAGGTGCGTTACGTAGATAACTGCGGGAAAGGTCAACCCAACCAGATCATGCAATTGGGGCATGGCATTCCCGTCTGCCGTTTCGATAATGTGAGAATAGGAGAGTAACCATGAAGGACCAAATCTTACAAGCCCTGCGTGACCTACGGGACTATGCCCTCAAAAAAAACATCGAAGCGACTTTCTTCTATCATGAAGAAGACAGCTACCTGATGCGCTTTGCCAACTCAGCGATTTCATTGAATACCAACGAGCATTTGATCCGTTTGGAGATCACAGCTTATGATGATAGAAGACGCGCCTCCTACGAACTGATCACTGATCTGAAAAACCTGGATGAGATGAAGCAAGGCGTGGACATCACCGCTGAAATGGTGAAGCACGCCATGCCGCTAAGCTATCAACCCACGGTCCCAACATTCAAGGATTCCTTTGTTGACGAAAACGGGTTTGACTCTTCATTGGCGTCTCTCAGCAACGAAGAGCGACTTGAGTATTTCAACAAAGCTGTCGCTGGACTTGAAACTGACGACATTAAACTCTCCGGTATTTTTTCCTGCGGTGCGAACACCATCGCGCAGATCAACACCCGGTCTGAGCACACGCAATACTTTAAAACATCGGATGCGCAAATCAGTATTGTCCTGTCCCATTCCACGCTCAAGTGGGAAGTGATCGCCGAACAGTCCGCACAGAAAAAGTCGGGCTTAAATCCAACCGCCTTGCATCGCGATCTTTCATACCTAATGGAACGTTATCAAAACGATGCCCCGCAGCAAATCCCGCTTGGGAAATATGACATCGTCTTCGGCCCAGCCGCATCCGGTGATTTGCTCAGCATAATGAATTGGATCGGTTTCAGCGGCGGCTCCATGAAGCGTGGATTTTCCTTTATCAGTGAAGAACAAGTTGGAACAAAAGTCTTCTCCGACAAATTCAACCTCACCGATGACCCCACCTGTCTGGACACCTTCCCGTTCCAGCGAGACTTGATGGGCATGCCGCGAAATTCATACACCATTTTTGAAAATGGTGTATTCAAATGCTTTACCTGGAGTCAGGATGATGCAGATGAGTATGGAGCACAACCCACTGGCCACACAGTGATGCACAAGAGTCTTGTGCTAAGCGGCGGTGATACAGAGGTAACTACACTGGAAGAATTGGTGGCGATGCCGCGTGAGAACGACATTCTTTATATCCCCTTCCTGCATTACATGAATTTGGTCAATCCCTCCAAGGGATTGGTCACTGCGAGCTCGCGCTTTGGCGCGCTCTTGCTCAAGAAGGATGGTTCAGTGGTTGTACCATACAATGTGCGCGTCACTCAAAGCGTACTTGACATCTTTGGTGATAAGGTCGCCTGGATGTCAAAGTCACAAACCATCAACAATACATCCCAGAGCTATGGCGCGCGCAATCCCACAGCGCTAATTGTGCCCATATTCATCCAAGTCAATGATCTCGAGATATCACATTCCAACTCGTCATATTAGAAATCACCAGTCCTCGCTGGGATCTCTCACCACACGCTTGGAGGAAATTTAGTTCACTCCGAATAACATAACTGGCTGTAATTCGCGCTGCACCGAATACAAACGGCGATACAAGCCGTCCTCCAGCTTCATTAAATCGGCATGCGTTCCCATCTCGCAGATTGATCTATCGTCCAGCACCACGATCTTGTCAGCATTGCGCACAGTAGAAAGGCGATGCGCAATAATGATCGTAGTCCGTCCTTTCATCAGCCGCTCCAATGCTTGCTGGATAAGCATCTCCGTCTCCGTATCCACGGACGAAGTAGCTTCATCCAAAATTAAGATCGGCGCATCCTTTAATACCGCACGCGCCACAGCCAGCCGTTGTTTCTGTCCACCTGAAAGTTTCACGCCGCGCTCCCCGATCAATGTATCGTAACCATCGGGCAGTTGCGTGATAAAGGAGTGCGCGTTAGCCGCCTGCGCTGCCGCGATCACTTCAGTTTCGGTCGCGTCGGTTCGTCCGAACAATATATTTTCGCGTACAGTGCCATAAAAAAGAAACACATCCTGCAGCACAATGCTGATCTGTTGACGCAGGTCATCCATTTTGTATTCCTGAATATCCCGACCATCGAGCGTGATCGTACCTTTGGTCACATCGTAAAAACGCGGGATCAAACCAACCAGCGTAGATTTTCCAACGCCTGTTGGTCCCACCAACGCGATAACTGATCGCGCTGGGATGTCGAGGCTGATATTTTCCAAAACAAGACTCTCGGGCGTGTATGCGAAATCCACATTTTGGAAAACGATCTCGCCTCGCACTTGACTGGTAATTGCTACCGCATCAGGAGCATTGTGCGGCTCTTCATCCTCGGCCATTAATCCCGCCACACGATCCGCTCCCGCCAGCGAACTTTGGATGGCCTCCCAGGCATTGGAGAGATTCCGCACCGGTGCATAGAACATCTCAAGATACAGAAAAAAAGCCACCAGATCAGCGACCGGAAGGATCCCTTGCAGGGCCAAACGTCCACCAAAAAAGATCACGATCAATGTTCCCAAGGAAGAAGTGAATTCCACGAAAGGTTGAAAGGTGGCCATTAGTTTCAGTGCTCGTAAATTGGATCTATAGTAACTATCGATACGCTCGTCAATACGCACCGCTTCCTGTGCTTCACGGGTAAAAGCCTTGATCTCACGAATACCAGACAGGTTATCGTTTAGCATGGCATTCAAATCACCAAGTTCTTTCTGGCGGTAACGGAATGCAGGCCGAACTCTTTTGGCGTAGATCTGCAAAGACAATAGAACCAACGGTATCGGAATGGTGCTGAGAAGTGTCAGTTGCCAGTTAAGACTCAACAACACCGCCGTCACGCCGATAAACGTAATGGCATTCACAATGATATCGGGCAGGGCGTGCGAGATGAGTTGCTCAAATAACTCGGTGTCATTGATCACACGCGACATCAACTGTCCGACTTGTTTGTCTTCGTAATAACGAAGTGAAAGGCGCTGCATGTGCTCGTAAATATATTTCCGCACGTCAGCAACCACACCCCATCCAGCCAGATGCGCCAGATAAGAACGCAGGAATTGCAACCCCGCACGGCTGACATAAATGATCAGCACGATAATGGTCAACTGGCGCACCAGTCCCATCACATCCATTGTCGCATCTTGTGCGGTGACAGCCGCCACCAACAGTTTGACGATCCACGGAAGAAGCAGCTGCGCTCCAACCAGTAATAACATACTGATGGCAGTAATCGTCAAAGAGCTTTTATATTTTTTTGCATACGTAAAGATCAGTTGAATTGGCTTCAAAAATAAAATCTCCTCTCAAACAATAACATTTTTCCTATCGTACAAAGAACAAACTAAATTGTCTGTCCTTTAAACTGACTGATATACAGATGGTGGTAAAAACTCTTTTGGTCCAACAATTGCTGATGAGTGCCTTTTTCTACGATTTCTCCAGCATTGATAACCAAGACCTGGTCCGCATCTCGGATGGTGCTCAGGCGATGGGCAATCACAAAACTGGTGCGGCCTTCCATCAAACGCAGTAACGACTTTTGGATGCGGGCTTCAGAACGCGTATCGACGCTGCTGGTGGCTTCGTCCAGGATCAGGATCGCAGGGTTTGCGAGAATGGCGCGCGCGATCGAGAGTAATTGTCGCTGCCCCTGACTCAGGTTATTGGCGCGTTCCGATAGATTTGACTCGTACCCATGCGCTAGTTGTCGAATGAAATGATCGGCATCCGCCAGTTTAGCGGCTTGAATACATTCCTCATCGGTGGCATCCAATCGTCCGTAACGGATGTTTTCCATCACCGTGCCAGAGAACATGAACGTATCCTGCAATACCAGACCAAGCTGGAGGCGCAGCTCGTCTTTCTTGATATTTCGAATATCAATCCCATCAATACAAATACTGCCACCGTTGATCTCGTAGAAACGTGTCAACAGATTGATGATGGTGGTCTTGCCTGCGCCCGTTGGGCCGACCAGCGCAATAGTTTCCCCAGCCTTTGCCTCCAAAGTCATATCTTTGATGACCAGAGCATCTGGCCGATAACCAAAGTTGACATGTTCAAATTGGACATGACCTTTAATTATCATCGACGGCTTGATAGCTAGTGCATCATCAACCTCGGATGGCGTATCGATAATTTCAAATACCCGTTCCGAACCGGCTAACGCGGCTTGGATGGAGTTATACATGTTTGCAAGTTGGCGCAGGGGCTGGATGAAATTCTGTCCATAGGTAATGAATGTAGCAATGATGCCTACAGTGACCAGCCCTTGCAGGGCAAGCCATCCGCCCAAACCTGCCAGTACGATCACAAAGAAATTTCCCAAAACATTAGTCAGCGGCATCAAGAGCAGGGCATAGCTGTTCGCTGAAACACCCGCACGAAATACTTCTTCATTGCGCTGACAAAATAACGCGATGGCTGATTCATTGCGACGAAAAGCCTTTACCACCTTCTGGCCGCTGATGGCTTCTTCCATGACACCATTAAGATTCCCCAGACGTTTTTGTAATTCACGGAAACCACGCCGGGTGTATCTTGCTACAAATTCGGTGAACCAGAACATGATCGGGACAACCAGCACTGAAGCCAGCGCCAGCCATTTATCCAATACGAACATGGCGATCAGAATGCCAACCAACGAAAGCACACTTGCCAACAAGGATGTAACATTTTGTGAAACGGCTTGATTGATGGCATCAATATCGTTGGTCAGGCGGCTCATCAACTCACCCGCAGGGTTGCGGTCAAAAAATGAAATCGGAAGGCTTTGCAAATGACCGAAAAGATCCTTACGTAATTGTTTCAAAGCGCGCTGTGAGACATTAGACATCATCCAGGCTGAGATCGCTTGAAAAAAATTATTCAGTAAATAAACGGCCAGCATCGTGACTGCAATTTTCACGAGACCAGAAGCATCTTTGGTGGCAATGAACTTGTCAATTGCCACGCCCATCAGGTATGGGCCGACCAGACCCAGAATAGTGTATATCACCACAAAAACAAGAACTAGAATCAAAACCACTTTGAAAGGCTGAAGATAAGGCAGGAGGCGGGTCAGCGCATTTCGTGGATCGAGTGCCTTTTCAATCTTGCCGGGGTCACCCGGCCTTCTCTGCAGGCCAGGCCGGAACCCACTTTGACCAGTTTGGTTGCTCATACCTGGCCTCCTAATTCTTCAATCCGAACCCCATTCCCTAATTGCGACTCGTAAATTTCCTGATAGATCGGGCTGGATTGCATCAACTCTTGATGGGTTCCTTCGGCGGCAATACGGCCATTGTCAATGACCACAATCTTGTCCGCTTTCAAGACAGTGCTGATACGCTGTGCAATTACCAGCGTAGTGCGCTGGCGCATTTGTGTGGCAAAACCAGAATTCGTACTGGAACTCTCCAGCGCGTCTTGAATTTTCGTTTCAGTTTCCACATCTACAGAACTGGTGCTGTCATCGAAGATCAGGATCTTTGGTTTTGTTAGCAATGCCCGCGCGATAGCGATGCGTTGTTTTTGTCCGCCTGAAAGATTCGTCCCACGTTCTTCAACCTGTGTCTCATAACCTTTCGATAATTCAAGGATGAAATCATGAGCCTGCGCCGCTTTTGCCGAAGTCATGACTTCTTCGTCACTCGCAGTAGGGACTCCATATCGAATGTTGTCAGCAACTGTTCCTGAGAAAAGAACCGTTTCTTGTGGGACGATTCCGATCTGAGCGAGAAGCGCATCCTGCTGAAGCTGACGAATGTCCACGCCATCGAGCAGGATCCTTCCCGAAGAGACATCATAAAAACGAGGCACAAGATTCACCAGTGTGGATTTGCCTGAGCCGGTGGAACCTAATACCGCAACTGTGTGCCCGGGTTCAACGGTCAGGTTGATATTATCCAAAACCAATTCGCTGTTGCCTTTGTAGTGAAAGGATACATTCTCAAAAACGAGCCGGGCTAATGTTGTTTCAGGCAGTGAGGTTGCGTTAGGAATATCCTGAACCTCGGGGACCGTATCCAATACTTCGTTGACACGCTTAGCCGAAGCAAGGCCGCTGGCCCAAGTATTGGATAGCATAGTCATCATGGTCAGCGGGCCCATTGTTGTAAGCAGGTAATTTGTGAAGGCCACGATTTGTCCAATGGTAAGGCTGCCACGAATGGATTGCATCCCACCTGACCAGATAACGATGACCATTCCAATGTTGACACATAAGGTCAATACCGGAGACATGCTGGACATGATCTGCATGACCCGCACGGAATGATCTGTATAGGCTTCATTGGCGCTCTCAAACCGTTGGCCTTCAAAATCTGCGCGTACAAAAGCCTTGACCAGCCGCGCCCCGGCAGTGTTTTCCTGCAAGACGGTGTTCAAGCGGTCAAGTTTTTGCTGTACAGATTGAAAGAATGGTTCCATCTTTAATACAAAAAATGCGATGATGATCGAGGTGACCAGTAAAAGAGGCAGCATACTAAGCGCCAGATCCCGACTGGTATTGATCATTAAAATGAAACTACCGATCATTAGCATCGGAGCACGCGTACCAATTCGCAAAGAGATCTGCGCCACGCGTTGGACAGCGGTTGTGTCACTGGTCAGGCGCACCATCAATTGACCTGTTTTCTGTTCATCAAGATTGCTATAAGAGAAAATTTGTATTCGTGTGAAGAGCGCATCACGCAGGTCTCGGGCGATGCTTTCCCCAACCTGTACGGATAAAATATTATTGCTGACAGCAATGAGCGCACTGACGATGGATATGCCTACCATCAGCAACGCTGTTTGAGTCACGACTTGCTGATTGTGGGCGGTGATACCCTGATCGATAATGCGCTGGATCAGACGCGGAATGGATAGGTCGAGAAACACCAGCGATGTTAATAAGAGCAAAGCGGCCAGCGAGCGTTTCCAATACGGGCGGACAAAATAGAGGAGCTTAAAAATTTGATTCATTTGTTATTCTTTTATGGGCTGCTGTCTGCTTTGGGAAACAAAGAGTGGGTGCAGAAGTTGCATGGCCTGATGAATTATCTCGAGTTCAGGGCTAGAAAGATGCTTCAAGGTTCTGGCGATATTGGTTTGCGCACCTACTCTCGCCAAATTAACTATGGACTCACCACTCTGGGTAAGTACGAGTGTGAGTCGCCGTCGGTCGCTGGTGGATTCCCGTCGGCTGATCAATTCCTGTTTGACCAGCCCATCCACAAGTTTGGAGACTGAAGGAAGGGTCAGTCCCAGATGATCTGCCAGATCAGAAAGAGATGAGTCGGGGTTGCGCTGAACAAATCTCATGGTCCGAAATTGGGGAATTGAAATGTCGGACCCATGACCGCGACGCATTTCCACGCGGATCGATTGCATAATTTGCGGGGCAGTTTCCATCAGCTCTCGGATGCAGGTATCGAGTAACTTTGTCATTATTAGTTAGCCTCTCTAATGATTAGAAAATGACATTATATCCTAAAGATGGCCTGGCAACCACCCCATAAAATCGCACCAGTGAGAAGTGGGAAATTTATGGCAAAATAAAGCCACTTGAAGAAATCGAAGTTTTCGGAAAGCCGGATTGTAGATATTTTGAAGGTAGCGAAAGCGGGTGTGGCGCTGGAAGAACTTGTTCGCCAACATGGATTTCGCAAAGCCTCTTTCTACAAGTCGCTCATCGTATGCGGGCTGAGATGGCGCGCGCCAATAGAAAGTAAATACCCCTGGATAACTTATTTGAGTCTGAATGAATTTTTCATCCGTGTGGTCTCCTATTGAAGTAAAAGTGGTTCGATTTCCGCAAAAAGTTTTTTCAATTTTTGCGGAAATCTTTTTTTTCAACAGGGTGGATGAGTCATATGGTCTTTGGTAGCGGGATTTTTTTTCCTCTCCGCTACCTTACCCCACATGTTTGGCAACTTTTGCCAAACATGTGGGCTAGATCGGAAGAGACGTCTGAACTCCAGTCACTCTCGCGCATCTCGTATGCCGTCTTCTGCTTGAA
>CAIWRB010000009.1 GCA_903914955.1 uncultured Chloroflexota bacterium
ATTTAAGATCTCTGCCAGTAACCGATAGAATCCCCCAAACCAACCCAGATGTTCCAGAATCTTGAACCCTGTATAAGCTTTGATAAAATCGCCAGCCAGAATGACCAGAAAACCAATGAACCCCCAGCCAATGATGGCGTGGACGATACTAGGAATCAGCCGTTTTCGCATCCGAAATAACGGCTTGAACAACCCGATTTTGATGATCAGACTGTCCAATCGTTTTATTGCCAGAGACCAATCCACATGTCCCTGACCACTGGAAATTTGATCGACAATGCGCTTGACCCCGACATAGGTGAAATACAGCGAGAGAATTCCCGCCAGGGTAAACACAATTTTTTCCGGTAACGATAGCATATACGTATCCACTCCATCAATTATATTATTTTTAGTCTGTTCAATTTAAAAAGAAGGCTACAAAGTTATTTTGAGAGGGTTAGAGCAATTCAAGCATCGCTTCGGCCACTTCGAACAAGTCCGCGGTCGCACCATAATGAGCATAGTTAAAAATCGGGGCTTTCTTATCGGTGTTGATTGCAACGATCAATTCCGCTCGTTTTATTCCTTCCAAATGTTCCGGCGACCCAGATATCCCCAGGGCTAAATACAATTTCGGTTTAACCTTTCGGCCGGATTTCCCAACCTGTCGGGAAGCTGGAAGCCAGCGAGCATCGATGACCGGTCGTGAGGCAGACACAACAGCGCCAAGGGCTTTGGCCAAATCTTCTGCCAGTTCAACGTTATCTTTACTACCAATTCCACGCCCAATTGAGACGAGTTTTTCTTGAGCAGTAATATCCACGTCGCTGGCAGCAGGTCGAACACTTTCCACAAATTTAATCTTCAAACCATCCAACGAGACAGGTGCGGCAATTCGGGTTGCCAACGTGGAACCCTGCCCTGCTTCCATCGGGAACGAGCCAGCCAACAACGCCAGGATTGCCATATCCCCTTCAGGGGTAACTTCCGCAATCAGCTTGCCAGCATATAACTGACTGCTTACCACCAGCTCACCAGCTTCAAAAACTATTCCCTTAACATAAGCCACACATGGTTTGCCAAGCCGCACTGAAAGCCAGGCTGCCAGATCCATGCCTGGGGCTGTCCAGCCGAGCATGACCAGGCGTGGGGATTTCTCTTTCACGAGGGCTTCAATAACCCTGCCATAAGCTTCAGGGTTAAATTGCGCCAAAGCCAATTCATCCACATAAAACGTAGTGGTTGAGGCGAAAACATTTGCGTTTAGTCCGCTTCCCAAAACAAGTGCAATAACCTGTCCACCCAGGAGGCTGGCCAATTCTTTGGCCTTGCCGATCATCTCAAATGAAATATCGGAAAATTTTCCATCCATGTGTTCAACGATTACAAAAATATCGTTAGCCATATTTTCTCCTTATTACGCCAGTCCCTTGCTCTTCAGCAAGCCGACAATTTTCGCTGCGACTTCTTTTGATGAACCTGTGAACATTTCCGCATGCCCCGCCGCTACCGGTTGCGCCATTTTTTTAATTGTCAATCCCGCACCTGCTTTGCCTTGGGAAAGCTCGACTTCCAGCTTCTCAATCTTAACAGTTTGGGAAATTTGCCTCACCCTGCTGATTGGAGCGTAACGCGGCGGCTTGCTGGACGCTTGTACGCCAATCACCGCTGGCAGGCTGAGCGAATACTTTGCGCC
>CAIWRB010000010.1 GCA_903914955.1 uncultured Chloroflexota bacterium
AATCCCTGCCTTCCAGCAATGGCTTCATGTGCACCACGTGCCATGATGGAGCAACATTCCCAGAACGCCTTGCAGTTGCCTCCGTTGTCTTCCCCAGTGGCAAGACCGTTAGTCTCGGGGGTAAGGATGCCGATGGCAAATACGTAGCTGATGATGGCAACCTTTGTATCTCCTGCCACATGGGACGTGAATCCACTTCCAGTATGAATGCCGCTCTCAAAGGCAAAGACCTAGACACCGTTGATGCTGGTGTTCGCTTCAAGAACATCCATTATCTCGCCGCAGGCGCCACTCTCTTCGGTGGTGATGTTCAAGGCGCATACCAGTACGAAGGCAAGGCATACCTTGGCCAGAACATGCATGCTTCCAAAGATGGCAAGATGAATAAGTGCCAGGATTGTCACGATGTTCATGGTCTCAAACCCAAGGTCGAGGCTTGCGAAACCTGCCACGACACCAAAGACCCCACCGCTATTCGCGGTGACGCAACACCTGATTATGATGGCGATGGGGATGTAACCGAAGGTATCAAGGGTGAAGTCGATACTCTCGCTGAAGCGCTCTTCGCCGAAATGCAGACCTATGCTGCAGCAAACGGCGGTGAAATTAAGTATGATGGCGCTGCCTACCCGTATTTCTTTGGCGCCGATGGCAAGCAATATGCCACATGGACTCCTCGTTTGGTTAAGGCTGCCTTCAACTATCAGTACAGCCAGAAAGACCCAGGCGCATTCGTACACAATCCGAAATATGTCATACAGTTCTTGATCGATTCGATCGAAGACCTTGGTGGCAACGTAAGTACATACACACGCCCGGAAGTTCCCGCGGCTAAGTAAGGATCATTTGTAAAAAAGATGGCGGGCAGAAATGTCCGCCATCTTTTTTTAGTATTAAAAGTGAGTGACTTTCATTACACGGCTTTGTGATAATTTACACCTTACTAATCGGAGTATTAACCAGTACCATCATAAGTGGGTAAATCCTTCTGTATTAAACGGCTTGAGAATAGAGTTCAAAAACTCTTTGCCGCACATTGACTTGAGTTGTTAAAAAACCAGAGACATCTGCGTAATTAGCGGCAAAAAAAGCGATGCAACCGAGTTGCACGAACCCACCCTAAACTCAAGAAACGGGAGAATGTATACAATGAAAAAAAATCAAAAAATATTCGTGTTACTTGCGACGATTGCCTGTATTGCCGCATTTGTCGTTTTGGTGGTTTTACCATCCCAAAGTGTTTCGGCAACACCAGGGCATAAGCCGCTCGAGCTTAAGGATTGTCTGGTGTGTCACGACCAGGCGGCCCATTTGTGGGAGGGAAGCCGGCACAGCAGCGGGAATGTAAGTTGTATTGTCTGCCATAAACTGGCTCAGAGTGGGGGAGACCATCCTGATAACGCGAAATATACTGTTGAGAGCGAAGAGACCACCTGTCTGGTCTGTCATATCGACGTTACCGGCGCGGATATTTCCGGGGAAGAGGCGCTCAGCAAGCATGGACGGGTGGGATTGACTTGCATCAGCTGTCATGAACAACATTCGCAGGGATTAAAACTCTCCGAAGGTTCACGCATCGTCTGCGAGAATTGTCACAAGAAAGAAATGAAAGTCATGCTTAACTCAACGCACTATAAGGCGGGATTAAGTTGCGTCAACTGCCACATGGGTGATGGAAAAAGTCACACCATGGTGGTTGCATTAGAGACTTGCGGTAAATGCCACGCTAATCCGCATGATGCCAACATCATGCTTGAAGCCGGTCTTGATGTGAAGGTTATGGCTACGCCTGCCGCCATGATTGAACTTACACCCAAGCCGACCGAAGAAACAGCCGCCCCTGTTTCTGGTGGAATTAACATGCCGCCGTGGACGCTTGTCTTTGGGGGCATACTGATCGGCGGGGTGCTGGCGTGGGCGCTCGTAGGCAGGGACCCTGGTAATCCCTCTGGCAATGAATAGCCTTGTCGTTCCAACGAACACAATGGAGGCTTAATATGAGCGAAAATATAAAGGAACAACCTGATCCAGAAAAGAACACGACCTCGCGCCGTGATTTTCTGAAACTCGCGGGCGCGCTGGCTGGCGCGGCGGGACTGGCTCAGATCGCCCTAAGTACAATGACGGCAAGTGCCTCCTCTGGTGGCGAAGAAGGCAAAGGACCAAAATGGGGCATGTTGATCGACATCAACCTGTGCATCGGATGCCAATACTGCACCTTTTCATGTGAAGCAGTCAATAATCTCGCAGATGATATGCGTTATTGTGTGGTCACCACTGAAACCACCCAAAGCGGAAAAGAGTTCTTCCTATCGCGCCCGTGTATGCATTGCGATGAAGCACCATGCGTACATGTTTGCCCGGTCAAAGCAACCTATAAACGGCCGGATGGGATCGTTGCCATGGATTATGACCTGTGCATCGGCTGCCGTTATTGTCAGGTGGCCTGCCCTTACGATGCACGCGTTTTCAACTGGAAAGAACCGATCGAACGAAGCCCGCAATCACCCGATTTTGGTTTACAGGAAGTCCCAAACCGCCCGCGTGGCGTAGTCGAAAAATGTACATTCTGCTCGCATCGCATTGACCCGGGATTGAAACGCGGTCTAATCCCTGGAATTGATCCACAAGCGACTCCCGCCTGCGTGGTAGCCTGCCCCACCCATGCACGCCTCTTTGGTGACCTGAGCGATCCCGAAAGTTCAATTTCTGTTGCGCTGGCTGAATCAAAAACCACCCTGCGTCTGCGCGAAGAACTCAGCACCGAACCGCGCGTGTACTACATTCCTCCTCAGACCGCCAATCGGTTCCAAGGGAGTTAGGTATGCAATCAACCATTCATTTCCCTAAACTGCGTTTCGGAAACAAATATATTGATATATTCCCATACTGGATCAGTTTTTTGGTTTTGGGCTTCCTGTTTGGATTGGTCGGCGCGTTTATCGTTCTCCGCGACGGCTTGCAGGTGACCGGTCTCTCGAACAGAGTCCCATGGGGTTTGTGGATCTCCATTGATCTTTCATCTATTTCGCTGGGCGGTTCCGCCTTCGCTTTCGGCGTGATCGTATATCTCCTGCGCCTCAAACGATTTGAAATAGTAGGCAAGCTGGCTGTATTGCTTGGTTTCCTCGGATACTCCACCGCCGGCATGGTCCTACTATTTGATCTTGGTCAACCATTACGCTTCTGGCATCCGATCGTCTATTGGCAGGCGCACTCCCTGTTGTGGGAGATCACGATGTGCGTGATTCTCTATCTGACAGTGTTGGTGGCTGAACTCATCCCCATCATTGTGGAACTCCCGTTTTTTGAGAGTCACCCCTGGCATGAAAAATATCCCATCGTAAAGACGATCGTGGATTTTGCAAAAATGGTGGCGCACTGGCTGCATAAGGCGGGCCCCGTGCTTGCTATTATCGGCTTGAGCCTTTCCCTTTTGCATCAGGCTTCGCTTGGCGCCACCTACTCGGTGTTATACGGACGCGGCGTATGGTTCAATCAAAGCGCGCCAACACAATTTGTATTCTCAGCCATGAGCGGCGGAACGGCGCTGTTGTTCTTTTTGAGCACATTTGTCTTTCGCGTGATGCGGCCGGGATTGGTAAAGGATGATGTCTTATACGATGTAGCGCGCATCGCCGGCGGTCTTACACTTTTGCTCACTTATCTGCGCGTGTGGGATTGGGCTGTGACCAACTACTATTCCTTTGACCGAAACATCAGTTTACAAACACAAGCACTCAATGCGATTGCTCCCTACTCAATGGGATTCTGGCTCGGGCAGGCGCTCCTGCCTGTGATTGCGGGATCGTTATTGATATCGGCAAAATCTGTAAAAAACTTCCGCTACCTGATGGCTGCCTCGGTCATTCCTGTTTTTGCTGCCATCCTGACCCGCTGGAATTACAACTTTGCCGGCCTGATCGCCCACTCCACCTACGACCCTTACACCCCTGTGATACGTCTCAATAGTTACACCCCAACTTGGGTGGAGTTCGCAGTAGCCACGCTTGTAATTTCATACTGGCTGCTGACATTCAGTGTTGCGGCGCGTTATCTGCCTTTTCAGAGTAAACACGAAGAACATTAGTAATATTTGCGGACCATAATGTCCCGGAAATTATCTGGGACATTATTTATTAAAAACCCTGCAGGCCAGCTGTATATAAGTGTACCCTCTGAATTTAGGACAAATGTTAAGTAACAGATTTCACAAGTTTCGTATTATACTAATCTGTAATTAATCTGCGCTCGTTTTGGAGACTCAATGCTTACAATCCATGTTACAAGCGGCTCGAAATTTCAATCACGGAGGGGAAGGCAATGAACGAAACCACAACCAGTCCCATCATCATGGCTTTGTTGTTTGTTCTGCGATGTTTGATCCCATTGGGCGTTCTGTTTGGTGTTTCGTATCTGTTGCGACGCCTGGAGCTGGTCAATGACCGATCTGACGATCTTCTGGTTGAGTCGAAAGATGATGTGCCCGTACCGCCGCCGTCTTTGCCCGCCATTGTTCCTGAGCCGGAAAATTCAATTTCCTTGGAAAAAACTGATCCGCCTAAGAAGAAAACTTCGAGCGGTAAGAAAAAATCCCCTACTTCAAAAAAGAAGAAGGAGCAAAACCAATGACAATGCGCACTCTTTACCGACAAGCGCCGTGGTTGGTCATTACAGGTGTTATCGTCCTGTTGGCGAGTTTGTTCGTGACATTTCCCGCCGTCGCCAAACCCCCCATGCAGCAGACTGAACAGTATTGCTTAACCTGCCATGGCGATTCCACTTTGAGCATGACCCTGAAAAGCGGTGAAACTCTTTCCCTGTATGTCTCGCAGGATCAATTGGATCATTCCGTGCATAGCAATAAGGGAATTGAATGTGAAGCCTGCCATAACGATATTTCCACATATCCGCATCCAGAGCTGAAATACGAAACCAAAAGGGAACTCTCCCTCAATTACTATAAGACCTGTGAAAAGTGTCATTCCGACAATTACGCAAAGGCTCAGGATAGCATGCACGCGCAGGTTGCAAGCGAAGGGAATACAGAGGCTCCCATTTGCACCGATTGCCACGGTCATCATGATACGCGCAAACCCGATGAACCGCGCACTCTGGTTTCAGAAACCTGCAGCAAGTGCCATTCTGAAATTGTGGATGCCTATAAACAAAGTGTGCACGGCGCGGCACTCATCGCAGATGGAAATCCCGATGTTCCTGTTTGCACCGACTGCCACGGGGTGCATAACATTCAAGATCCGCGTACGGTCCAGTTCCGCATGGAAAGCCCCGAGTTGTGCGCAGGCTGTCACGCCGACAAAAAGTTGATGGACAAATACGGGCTGTCTTCCGATGTATACAGCATTTACAAGCGGTCATGGCACGGCGTCGATATTTCCGTGTATAAGGCGCGCTGGGGTGCGGTCTGGCACGATAGCGCGGTCTGCACGGATTGCCACGGCGTTCACGATATGAAGAAAGCAAGTGACCCAACTTCCAAAGTGAATCCCAAGAATTTACTTTCAACCTGTCAGAAATGCCACCCGACCGCAGGCCCCAACTGGACCGACGCCTGGACCGGGCATAACGAGATCAGCCTTGCCCGCACGCCAACCCTTTTCTATGTTGATAAATTCTACACATCCTTTACCCCCTTCATCCTGTGGATATGTATTATTTACGTTTTGTTGCAGATCATCCACTCCATTGTGGATCGCGTGAGGAGTACCCTGTCATGAGTGGAAAGAAATCCATCAATAGTGCGATCGCACATCAAGAAAGAACATTTACGCGCTTCATGCTTGGGCAGCGCTGGGAACATGCCATCCTCCTCCTGAGCAGCTTCGTTCTGTTGATCACCGGCCTGCCGCAGAAATACCGCGACATGTCCTGGAGCCAGGATCTATTATCCACGCCGGAGCGGTTGGAACTGATCCGCCAGATCCATCACATCGCGGCGATCGTGCTCGCGATGGAAGCGATCTATCACCTGGGACGCGCGATCTATCTGATGGCACGCCGTAAAATGCGTGCCGACATGTTTCCCAATTTGCAGGATATTTATGATGCCTGGCACATGCTGCAATATCTCTTCTTCCTGCGCAGGGATAAACCTGTCTATGGAAGATATAACTTTGAACAAAAAGTGACCTACTGGTTTCTGTTCTTCGGCTTTGCACTGATGGGGATCAGCGGGTTTATCATCTGGTTCCCGGTGCAGTTTACGCAATTCCTGCCTGGCGGTGTGGTGCCTGCCTCCAAGATGGCGCACAGCACAGAAGCCGTGGTCGCGGCGATCTTCATCGTGATCTGGCACTTCTACCATGTCCACATCGAACGCTTGAACTTGAGCATCTTTACTGGGCGTTTGAGCGAAGATGAAATGAAAAAATTCCACGGCAGGGAATATGAGCGCGTGACCGGACAGCCGGCTGCCAAACTGGATGAAGAAAAATAAACCTGCTTTCTTGCTGATCAAATAATGGCGAGCGCACAAGCGCCCGCTATTGTTTTGATGTACGACTCTTTTACAGACTATAATCACGCACGACTTTCTTAATCTAGGAGAATGACGTAATGAGACTTGGAAAACAAATTCAGTCCGCGCACTCTGGGATTTCGCTCAGGGCAAGTCTTACCCTGCTCCTGGGATTGCTTTTTTTCGCGTATGCTGTCGTATCTTTTGTGACGCCCGTTCAAGCCGCACCTGTCTTTCAGGCAGACAAACCTGCCAATGATTTTTGTCTCGCGTGTCATCAGGAGGATGGTTTGGATTTCAAACTTGGGAAGGATACGATCGCGGCGACGATCAATCCCACGCAGTTCGGCAACTCGGTTCACTCCGATCAAAGCATCATGTGTGTGGATTGCCACACCGACATTAGTGATTATCCCCACCCCAAAGTAAAATCGAAGAACGCACGCGCCTTTTCCTTTACCCTCTTTGTGGTTTGCAAGCAATGTCATGAAGACCAATTCCTTAAAGTACAGGATAGTGTTCATCAGCGTGCAATAGATGGCGGCAATACGAATGCGGCCATCTGCACAGATTGTCATAATCCGCACACGCAGGGACGGCTGACGGGCAAGACAAGCGGCGAGTTGACCCCCTCCGCGCGTATTCATATTCCCGAGACTTGCTCGAAATGTCATAGTGGAATTTACGACGCATATAAAACCAGCGTGCATGGGAATGCGCTTACCCAGGAAAATAATACCGATGTGCCAACCTGTATTGATTGCCATGGTGTGCATAATATTCAAAAGCCCACCACGGTCAGTTTCCGAAATAGCACACCCTTCCTTTGCGCCAAATGCCATACCGATCCGGCCATTATGGATAAGTACGGGATCACCACCAACGTGCTTAATTCCTATGTGGCCGATTTCCACGGCACGACCGTAAAACTTTTCGAAGAGGAATTTCCCGGTCAGCCCACCAATAAACCTGTTTGTACCGACTGTCATGGCGTGCACAATATCTCCAAAGTGGATAATCCGAAAACCGGGATTGCGTTGCGCGAAAACCTGCTCGTCAAATGCCAGCGTTGCCATCCCGATGCGACAATCGACTTCCCCAGTGCGTGGATGAGTCACTATGAACCCAGCCCCGAACATTACCCCATCGTATATGCCGTTAATCTGTTCTATAAATTCTTCATTCCTGCGGTGCTGGGTGGCATGATCTTCTTCGTCCTGACCGATATCTTCAGACGTATTGTCAACCGCATTAAAGGAGTTAAACACGTATGAGCAAGAAAATTGAAACACAAACCTACGAACGTTTTCCCGTCTGGCGGCGTATTGAGCACATTATCATGGTGCTATCTTTCAGCACGCTGGGGTTAACGGGTATACCTCAAAAATATCCAAGTTCCACCGCGGGCGCGGCCATTTTGCAGGCGCTGGGCGGTATTGAAAACCTGCGTTTTATTCATCACACCGCAGCTATCGTCATGATGTTTGGCACGGCCTGGCACATTCTTGTCATGGGATACAGCGTTTTTGTGATGCACGATAAAATGTCCATGCTCCCATCCTTGCAGGATGCGAAAGACGGCATTCAAGCGCTTTTTTATAACATTGGCTTCGTAAAAGAATACCCAAAAATGGGGCGATATACATTTGAGGAAAAATTGGAATATTGGGCGTTCGTATGGGGCGCGGCTGTCATGGGCGCTACCGGCTTCCTGATGTGGAATCCCATCACCTCCACGCACTACCTGCCCGGTGAATTCGTCCCGGCTGCCAAAGCCGCGCACGGGGGCGAGGCAGTTCTCGCAGTGCTTGCCATCATCATCTGGCACATTTATGGCGTACATATCAAACGCTTCAATAAGGCGATGTTCACAGGCATGCAGACTGAAGCGGAAATGCTTCATGAACACCCTCTTGAGCTTGATGAGATCAAGGCCGGTAGTGCGCATCGACGCCCTGACCCGGCAACCATTCGCAAACGCCAGATGATCTACTTTCCCATCGCCGCATTCCTGACACTGGGTATGCTTGCCGGGATCTTAGGGTTTATCAACGTTGAAGATACTGCGCTTACCACCATCCAACCGCTGACGGAGCCTCAGATCTATGTTCCGCAAACACCAGTCCCATAAATATATCTAAACTGCCGTCATTTTATTGTAGAATAGCATAACAATAACCAACATTTTTTTACTTGTGATTTTAGTCAAACGCAGGTAAACGGAGGAATAATGAAATTACGAGAACGGATTGCAAAGTTTTTCTATCCCAATCCAGATGCACCCCGCTGGAAATTTTTTCTGCCTTACGTTGCATTATTGATCGTGATTTTCCTGGGTTTTGCAGGTGGCATGAAAGGCTGGGATTACACCAACTCGAACCAGTTTTGCGGAACGGCCTGCCACACCATGCCGCCTCAAAGCGTAGCCTTCCTTAACTCCCCTCATGCGAATGTCACCTGCGAGGAATGTCATATCGGGCGCGCGTCATTTCTAAATCAAGCCATGCGCAAGACGCAAGGCATTAAAGAAACGTATTATGAAATGTTCAAACTGTATGAGTTCCCCATCCGTGCAAGAGCTTTACGTCCTGCGCGCGATACCTGCGAAAAGTGTCATCACCCCGAAACTTTCTCCGATGACAGCCTGCGCAAGATCGACCGTTTTGCAAGCGACCGTGATAATACCGCTACCAATATTTACCTCATAATGAAAACCGGCGGCGGAAGCAGCCGTGAGAACAATGCGCGCGGTATTCACTGGCACATCTCCAGCAAGGTCATGTATTATTCCACGGATGAATTGGACCAGAAAATTCCATATGTGCGCGTGTATAACGAAGACGGCACTTTCGTGGAATATACGGACATTGAATCAGGCTTCGATCCCGCCAGCATAGACGAGAGCAAGCTCAAGACCATGGATTGTGTGACCTGTCATAACCGGGTTACGCATACATTTAAACAGCCATCCGATTCAGTGGATGAGGCCATGTCCAAGGGGCTGATCGATCCGACCATTCCGTTCATGCATAAAAAAGCGGTGGATGTGCTCTCCGTGAAATACGGATCGCGTGATGAGGCAATGAAAGCCATTTCTGCGCTTGAAGATGATTACAAACAAAACCTGTTTGATGTTTACAGTCAGAATGGTAAAAAGATCAAGAGCGCGGTTCTCGAGCTGCAGACGATCTACGATAAGTCAGTATTCAATGACCAGAAAGTGGATTCCAGCACCTACCCCAACAATCTGGGTCATATCAACGCGCCGGGTTGTTTCCGCTGTCACGACGGCAAGCATCTAAATGATAAGAATGAATCTGTGCGCCTCGAATGTAATGTCTGCCACGCGGTGCCTGTCGTTGCACAGGCGGATGATTTCTTGACGAAGATCGAGATCAGCCGTGGACTGGAACCTCAAACACATTTCAATCCAAACTGGATCGCCATGCACAATCAGGCGATTGGTCCCTCCTGCTCAAATTGCCACACCACCAAGGACCCCGGCGGCACGAGCAATACATCCTTCTGTTCCAACAGTGCCTGCCATGGAAGCGTATTCACCTATGCCGGTTTTGATGCGCCAGCCCTGCGCGAGATCATTAAGAGTCAGCTGCCTCCGCCTGAGCCAAAATTGGAAGTCCCGGTATTGACAGGTGCCCCAACATACCAAAACTACGTTGGCATTCTGTTCACCATCAAATGCACGGGCTGTCACACTGAAGGGGAATCGGCACCCAAAGGTCTTGATCTTTCCACTTATACCGCCGCGATGAAAGGCGGCGTGGATGGTCCGGTCATCGTACCCGGTGATTCTGCGAACAGCCTGTTAATCAAAATCCAGTCTGCGGATCACTTTACAAACCTGACGCCCGTAGAACTCGATAACGTCATCCAATGGATCGCTGCGGGTGCGGCGGAAAAGTAGAATGATTCAACGCTGATATAAAGTTATTAAAGAACAACGTCCCCTTTGTATAAAGGGGACGTTGTTCTTTAACCATCATCGGGGGTGACTGCTCCCAAATCCGGCAGAGCTGATTCGATCTCTTCAGGACTTTGCCCCGATTCCAGCCGGTCCACTACATCATCGAATTCCGGGGGAAGTTCTTCGCCCATTTCACTGCCCATCTTACGCATCATCTGGCCGAGCGCTTTAGGGTCATCTTCGAGGCCTTCGAATCCGCTAAAGTCGCTGGTTACTGATTCCATGCGGCTTTCTTCGGATTTTGCAATACGCACCTTTGTCATTCGGCGGCGGACATTGCCGCTTTCACAGTGGATACAATGGACGGTCTTTTTTCCGTATTCGCTAAAGGTCATGAACACGTCGAAACGTTTTTCGCAATTGTTGCAGATGAAGTCATAGGTTGGCATGAGCTTATTTTACCCCGTCGTGATAAAAATTCTATTTTTCTGATACCCAACTTTACAGAGAATCCGTGGCAAAGGAAACGGGGTCTGCGAACGATCCATCGCAATGATCGCGCCTGCCGCGGATTGTGGTGATCTTAAATAATTAACACTATTGTAATGGTTTCTTTATTGTGGAATATTTTACTTTCTACTATAATGAGGTTGGTCTATTCGTGATTCATTTCACATGTAGTTTCGTTTAAACATATTCATTTCAACATTCTATTGTAGTCGGAAGATCGGTTTGGGGGCTAATGCGTTTGGATACTGGATACTGAAATTAATTGGCTTTTACTTGAAAAATGCCCCGTTTGCGCTCGTACGGAGTTGTATCTAAAGGAGAATACGATGAATTCCAAACATATAAAACCCATAATGCAGGTTTTTGCCATAATCATGTTGGTTACTTTGATGGGGGGATTGGCGCCGGGGGCGGTTCGCCTGGCTTATGCATTGACTGATCAAGCAGCCTTGACAGTTGTTGCAACACCATCAATAGTTATATTTGGCGGCGTCTCCAACCTGTCGACAAAATTAGGTGAAAGTGGAAGCGGAACGGGAGGATTAACCTTTGCTGTGAGCGGTAGTGGCAATGGTTGTTCAGTAACACCTGAAGGCATTCTTACTGTTACGAATGCCAGTCTTCCGTGTTCAGTGACTGCGACCAAAGCCGGAGATGGCACCTATAATGCCGCCACTTCGGCGCCGCTTTCCGTAACATTGCAAAAGGCTGATCAAGCAGCTCTGACCGCTGTGGCAGCTCCTTCAACAGTTGCATACGGCAGTACTTCAACTTTGAGCAACAGCGGTGGAAGCGGTACAGGCGCTGTGACATATAGCCATGGTGCCTCAACTGGTTGTTCCGTGTCAGGTAGCACGCTTTCCGTGATAATTCCCAGCGGTACATGCGCTGTGACTGCGACCAAAGCCGCAGACAACAATTACAATCTAGTCACGTCAGGTTCGCTTTCAGTCGGTTTATCAAAGGCTAGTCAGACCAGCTTGATCGTCGTGGCTGCACCTTCGACAGTAACATACGGCAGCACTTCCACGTTGAGCAGTAGTGGTGGAAGTGGTACAGGTGTCGTGACATATAGCCACGGTGCCTCCGGCGGTTGTTCCGTATCAGGCAGCACTCTTTCAGTGACAAATGCAAGCCTTACATGTGCAGTGACTGCGACCAAAGCCACAGACACCAATTACAATGCCGCCACGTCAGATCCGCTTTCAGTTGTTTTGTCAAAGGCCAATCAGGCAATTTCCATTACTTCGATTGCGCCGACTAGCACAGTAGCTGGCGTAACTACTTATACGCCAACCGCAACAGGAGGTGGTTCTGGCAATGCGGTCGTATTTACAATTGATGGCACGACTGCATCCATTTGCACGATCACAAGCGGTGTTGTCTCGTTCCAGGCGGCAGGCAACTGTGTTATTGATGCCAATCAGGCGGCTAACACCAACTACAATGCCGCAACCCAGATCCAGCAATCAATTACAGTAACGGTTTTAAAAGTGATGACCGCCTTCAGTATAACAAGCCCAGAGGTTACAGGCGTAATCACCGAATCCACACACACGATCGCGGTCACGGTTCCGTTTGGGACGGATGTGACGGCGCTTGCGGCTAGGTTTACGAGTACTGGAGTATCGGTAAAGATTGGTTCCACGACACAAGTAAGCGGAACAAACCTTAACAACTTCACAAGTCCGGTGACCTATCGGGTTATCGCTGTTGATGCATCATACCAAGATTACACTGTCACTGTCACGATCGCGCCTAGCCCGATGAAATCTATCATTTCATTTGGGTTCGTTACCCCGTCCGCTAAAGGTGCGATGACAGGCCCCGATGGAACCATTATCAAGGTTACGGTTCCATTTGGAACGAATGTGGCTGCGCTTGTGGCTAGTTTTACAACAACCGGCGCATCTGTAAAAGTTGGTACCGTGACACAAGTAAGCGGAACGACCGTGGTCAACTTCACGAGCCCAGTGACTTACACGGTTACGGCAGCGAATGCTTCAACAAAAACTTATAGCGTTATAGTAACAGTTGCTGGAAAATCAACAAAGGAAATTACTGCTTTCAGTTTCCCAGGGCAAGCGGCTACAGGTGTTTTCAATGGAACTGATATTGCGGTCACTGTTCCCAACGGAACGAACCTTAGGACACTCGTAGCGACTTTTACAACTACCGGCTCGAGAGTAAAAGTTGGAGCTACGACACAGGTAAGCGGAACAACAAAGACAAATTTCTCAATCCCAGTGATATACACGGTTATCGCTGAGGATGGTTCAAAGCAAACGTATAGAGTCAAAGTAACGGTTGCGCCCAAAATAATAAAGTTTATTACCGCTTTCAGTTTCACGAACCCGGCAGCTACAGGTGTGATCACCGAAGCCAAGCGGACGATTGCGGTCACGGTTCCTTTTGGAACGGATGTGACTGCGCTTGTGGCCAGTTTCACGACTACTGACACATCGCCAATGGTTGGCACCACGGCACAAATAAGTGGAACAACACCAAACAACTTCTCAGGCACGGTATCCTATAAACTTAGCGATACAAAAATTTATAAGGTCACGGTGAAGGTTGCCGCGAGCCCGGCCAAGGATATGACCGCTTTTAGCTTTTCAAAACAGGCAGCGATAGGCGTGATTAGCGGAACTAACATCACGGTCACGGTTCCAGCTGGAACGAATGTCAAAGCACTTGTCGCGAGATTTTCGACAACAGGAGCATCCGTAAAAGTAGGCGCTTTGAAACAAGTGAGTGGAACATCAAAGAATAACTTCACACGTCCGGTGCTCTATAGGGTTATCGCAGCTGATGGCTCATCTCAAATTTATACCGTCACAGTAACGGTTGCACCTAATTCAACCAAGGATATTACCACTTTCAGTTTCACGAGCCCGTCGGCTACAGGCGTGATCACCGGGACTAATATCGCAGTCACGGTTCCATCCGGAACGAATATCACCGCACTCGTCGCGAACTTTACGGCAACCGGCGCATCTGTAAAAATTGGTGCCAAGGCGCAAATAAGCGGAACAACCGCGAACAATTTCACTAACCCGGCGATCTACAGAGTTACCGCCATTGACGCATCGACGCAAGACTACACGGTCACGGTCACGGTTGCCATAAATCCAGCGAATAAGGATATTACCGCTTTCAGCTTCGGAAGCCCGGCGGCCACAGGTATGATCACTGGAACTAGTATAGCGGTCACGGTTCCATTCGGGACGAATGTTAGCGCGCTTGTCGCGAGCTTTACGACAACTGGCGCATCCGTAAAAATTGGTGCCAGTGTGCAAACAAGTGGAACAACCCCCAATAATTTCATAAGTCCGCTGACCTACAGGGTTACCGCTGCTGACGCCTCGACACAAGACTATATAGTCACGGTCACAGTTGCGGCCAACCCGGCAAAAGACATCACTGCCTTCAGTTTCACAAGCCCGTCAGCTACAGGTGTGATCACTGGAACTAATATCGTTCTAATGGTTCCATTCGGTACCAGCCCATTTGGTTTGGTAGCAAACTTCACAACTACTGGGGGATCTGTAAAAGTTGGCAGCATGAGCCAAACAAGCGGAATAACTGCGAACAACTTCACTAGCCCGGTGGTTTACAGAGTTACCGCCGCTGACGCATCTACGCAAGACTATACTGTTACAGTTATAGTTGCCCCAAATTAGGGCAACTATAACTGTAACAGGCTTTCAAAGATTTTATAATGGAAAGACCGGCGCGCATCGCACGCCGGTCTTTCCATTAGGATGATTTATAAAATTTAATTACACATTACCAAAATATTAATATAGTCCAGGCAATCTAAGAGAGCGTTTCTTAAGTCAATTTGTGGCTAATTTCAGCATGCGCCGAATGCTGGCGATATAAACAAC
>CAIWRB010000011.1 GCA_903914955.1 uncultured Chloroflexota bacterium
CCTATATTTCGCACTATTTTTTGAGACTAAAGTAGTATTTCCCTACCGACTTCAAAAACTATCCAGATCGAACACCGGCTGGCATTAAGTCTATTTCAGTAAAAACATCTGGGTGAACATCCAAGGCGTTGAGATATGCAAGTTGCACTTTATTTAGGGGTGTAAACAAGGAGCGTTCCCCATTTTTTATCGCAACGACAACCGATATAAACTTTGAGACCATCATGAAAGATGTTGGTTTAGCTGTTTTACCGTTATTCCATCCCGTAAGTGTTGAATTCTCTTCCTTGGTCTTTCTCCTCATGGCTCTTTCCATAAGCCGCCACAGAAGGAGCGCTATAACCATTACAAGTCCCAATGCTTCAATGCGGCTCGGTGTTTTCAGAAACAGGTCGTTGACCACGAGCGGGTCTTTCAGGAAACCAAAGTTCTTTTCGATGCCATCCTGCTCCTTGTAGGTTTTTAAGATCTCCAGTGCGCTCTTTTTCTCTGCCGGTACACTGGTGAGTAGGACAAAACATCCAGCTTTTTCCTGTAGTTCTCCAATAGCTTCCCTGTTTTCACTGACCTTGCCCACCACCTCGTACGTCATTTTTTTTGCTGTGCGTTCTTTCTTTTTGGACGGCTGGCCACGACCGTATACAGGATGCTCCTCAAAGACGAAGGACACTTGATGAAAATCTCCTTGCTTAAAATCTTTTGCTGCCGCCTGAGCGTCCGGAAGACAAAAAAACTTTTTGCAACGCAACTTATCAACTGCTTTGTCAAGTGTGGCCTTATCTTTATCAACGGCCTTTGCAATCCGCTTTTTCCGACGTTTATCATGAGCATCAGAGTGAACGATCAATGCACGATATTTCCTCTCGCAAAGATCAACAGTGGTTTCCTGAATGCGGTAACTGGCACAGATATTCCGGCCCCTTACTACCCGGCAGGAGAGTTGGCCGACATCCTGCCAAGAACCTGTGTCAGCAACGGCTGTGCCGATTAATTTTGTGCAGGCACCAAAGTTCTCCGGTAGTCGGGTGATAAACTGGATGTCATCTTTCATGAGCACAAGATTATCCTTTGTTGCCAAGGCGGAATCGGCAACATAGATGAATTCATGTTTCCCCGCTCCATACCGCGCCATGATCCGGGGAAGTTCCGTGATAATATTCCCGTTGATCTTTTTGTCTGACGAGTTGCCATCAAGTATTCCGGCATGGAAGGGAAGATTGCCCTCCACACAGAGAAGAGACAAGACGAACTGCTTAAGGTCTGGCCGTTTATCCTTGCTATAGCCATGATTGATTTGCATGGGATCATCAGACCCGGGTATATATTCTCCCCAAACGCTCACAGAGGTTGTGTCCTGGTGAATAATCGAGCAATCCACATTGAAGTTTTGAAAGACCTGAATGCAAACCTCTGAAAACAGTTTCCATGTGCCGTAATCATAGATGCGATCCAAAACACGTCCAATGGCATCATCGTTAAACATCTCTGCAGTCATGCCCTCTCCGAGAAGGAGTGGCACATCCCACATCTTGAAAAACTCCTCTATCCGGTAAATCGGCGACCTTCCACACAGAATGTTCATGATAAGCCCCAGCACTATCTTGCCGGGACTTGTGTGCATGCCGCAGTTAAGGGCACTGTCGATCTTTTCAACAAGTCCCATGCGCTGCGCGTATTCTTTCACAATCGGCAAATGCGCTACGGAAAAACTGGCAATGTTGTCCTGGACCGACATACGCTATATCTCTTTTAGTCCGAAAATATTCGGACCAGTCCGGGTAAACGTCACGCCCTTTTTTACTTTTTTTGTCAGTGCCGAAACCACTGATTCGCGATCCAGGGTAACTCCGTACTGTTCATTAACCAGTCGGATAATTTCGGAGACATGCAGTGGCGAACCTGCAGTAGAGAGTACGTCTGTTATGATGCTAATATGTGACAGACTCTTGGCCTGGGAGGGCTTTCTCCCGTGCTCACCCGGTTCAGCATTTCTCAGATGATTGCGAATAACACTTAGCTGCGCCTTTAGTAACTCTTCTTGAAGCTTTGCCCAATCATTGGTTTCCATAACTACCTCCAGAAGTCATATAGCACTTTGGAGTCTGTATGTCAAATAAATATTGACATACTGTGAATCAGGTATAAAATGGAAATAAAGTCAGGCAAGTACTCTCTGAAAAAATCGGGCAGCGAAAATACACAGAAACGTCATTCAAAAAGTGCGAAATATAGGATGGAAACCAGTTTCACTTTGTTTTTGCGAAGATTTTTATCATGAATGCCAAGTTCCAAATGGTCACGAAAGAATCTTGACAAACTGTGAACGACAATAACGTCAAAGGCCGGTGGTTTTGCATAGGCTTGCGCCATCATGCGCAGGAATTCAGGGCGGCGGTCGTCAGTGGCGCTGGCACCTTCGTCTTTGAATACTTCCGTTACTTCGTAGCCTTCCCGGTTACACCACTCGCGCATCTGTCTGAGTTGGTCAGGTATGGATAATTGTCTCTCAGCTTGTCTGGTTGTACAGACACGGGCGTACAATGCTGCTTTCATCATTTTTGCACCTCCTTCTTCGTCCGATCTCGGACGCGGTCGTATATACCATCATAGATGGATTTTACAAGTAATATCTCCGATGGGAATATATGGAAATCGAGGTCGTCAAGCCCCTCGATGGCGATTACTATTGATTCATCCTTTCGATTGGTTGTTTTTGCCATTGTGAGAACTCCGAATGGTAGCGTTCTCTGGTTTCCAGAATACAAGGGCAAAAAGTGACAAGG
>CAIWRB010000012.1 GCA_903914955.1 uncultured Chloroflexota bacterium
AGTGTACCAGAAAAATATATTTTTCGAGAATTGATTGTACCTATAAAATATTGGCTTTCTGAAGTCGTGGCAAGATGCAATAATCCGTAGTTCCTGAGCAGGCAAATTACACTGATAACTACGATAAAATTGTCTTTGCCGGGAAGTGGATGGAAAACTCTGTGAGCTTGCACGAGTTCTCCCGTGCAAATAATTGCCGCAGTAAAAAATGGCCTGGCGCACGCGCCAATTTTGTTTATTAAAAACTTACGGACAAATCAAGGATTTTGTGCTATCCTACCTGCGATACCAAACCAACAGAAAGGTTGAATTATGTCTTATCAAGCTGAAATTTCCCGCGTTAATCCCACTTGTTTCCTTTTCCTGGTCGATCATTCCAGTTCCATGTCCTATCCTGTCATGGGAATTCCGAGCAATCCGAAAAAATCTATTTTCGTGGCAGATGCTTTGAATAAGACGATACAGTCTCTGATCGTTTCAGCATCCAAGGATATGGATGTGCGCCGATATTATCAGGTGGGTGTGATCGGATATGGTTTCGAGGTTGAGTCTAGTTTGGGCGGGGACTTAAAAGGGCAGGATCTGGTTTGGATCGATGACCTATATCAGCACCCATTAAGGATAGAAGACCGCCTCAGGAAAGAATCTGACGGCGCTGGCAGTTATATAGAAGTGAGTATGAAACTCCCTGTTTGGGTGGATCCGGTCAGTAAGGGACAAACACCCATGTGCCAGGCATTGGAACATTCGCGTGATATTCTTCGGACGTGGGTCGAGAAATATCCCAACTCATATCCTCCCACGGTGATCAACCTTACAGACGGCGAAGCCAACGACGGTGATCCGCGCAAACCTGCTGCCGAATTGACTTCCCTGGCAACCAATGACGGTAACGTTATTCTTTTGACAGTTCATACATCGTCCCGTGAATTTGACGAGCAGATCTTTTTCCCGGATGATATTAACAAACTCCCCGATCATTTCTCAAAGATCATGTTCGAACTTTCGAGTGTTTTACCCCCAGCCATGCTGCGGACCGGGTCGGAGCTATTGGACAGCCCGCTTAATGAAAACGCTCACGGGTTTGTATACAATGCCGACATCGCAGGTATTGTTCAAGCTTTGGAGATCGGAACGAGACCGGCGATCGCGCTTTGAGGCCAGCACTTGAATCAAGTTCGATGGAAATACATGACGGTTCCAAAAATGGGAAATGTGTCCTCTGAAAATGAGGATACATTTTTTACACACAAAAACGGTCCCATCACGAAATTGGATTCACCTTTCACCTGTGCCATTTCAGATGGCGCCACCGCTGCCACTTTTTCAAAACTGTGGGCTTCCATACTCGTTAAAACGTTCAGCCGCGCAATTTCAGATACGGCTGTGTTTCAGATCAACCTCGAGCGGTGCCAGCTGGAATGGAAGAAACATTTCCAGCAGCGGGAATTGCCCTGGCATACCGAGGAAAAAATGAAAATGGGATCTTTTGCAACCCTGTTGTGGTTGACCATTTTCCCCCATGAAACATCTCAAAAACCAGGCGGCAGGTTCAAAGCCTTGTGTGTAGGCGACACTTGTATTTTTCAGGTGCGGAATGGAAAAGTTATTTTTTGTAAACCGATCGGGAACAGCGCCGATTTTAATAATCGTCCCGCCCTGATTCCTTCACTCTCATCCTTGAACCATTTTCTAAAAATGGATTCCAGCATTCAAACTTTCTCCAGCGATTGGCAGCGCGGGGATCAGCTATTATTAACTACAGATGCGTTGGCGGCATTTCTGATCAAGAAAATAGAGGAGAACTCACATCTGGTTCCGGAATTATTTGATCTGGTTGTGACACCACGATTCGATGACCATGTATTTTCAAATTGGGTGGATCAGCAGCGCGCTGAAAACACTCTTCGCAATGACGATACCAGCCTGATATCGATCACCATCCTATAAAATGACATATCGTTACCCGTCCTTTAATGAATATCAAGCCGCCCTACAAAACCCGGGAGTTTATTTCACCCTGGATTTCCTGCGCGAAAGTGTTTCGGAGCTTGACCTTTGGGGTCTTCCGAGAGTGCGTTCGGGGGGATTTGCGCTAACCTACCGCATGATATCCAAAGAGGGTCAGAATCTGGCGGTTCGTTGTTTCCATAAACCGGTTGAAGACCGTACCCAAAGATATGCAGCCATAGGCACTTATTTGATGAAAGTAAGACAGCCTTTTTTTCTGCCTGTTCATTATCAGGCTAGGGGAATTTCACTTAAGAACCAGTCGTTTCCGATCACTTATATGGATTGGGTGGATGGAGAAACCCTGGAGAGTTGGCTGTATTCCAACTTGAATGATCTGACCGCCATAGGGGATCTTTCCAATGAGTTGGTGGCTCTGGCTGAAAAACTTGGAGAATTGGGTGTTGCCCACGGTGACCTGTCACACAGAAACATCATGGTCAAAGACCATAAACTCATCCTGGTGGATTATGACGGAATGTACGTTCCCGCATTGGAAGGCAAGACATCCTCTGAGCTGGGGAATATCCATTTCCAGCACCCGGCCCGCGTCAGTACGGATTTCAATTCCCGCCTCGATAGATTCTCCGAGATCGTCATTTTCCTTGCACTGTCCGGCCTGGCCCGCAGACCCCAGTTGTGGGGTAAATATCAAACCGGTGAAGAAGGATTGCTTTTCAACCGTTCAACTTTTTTAGATCCGTTCCAATCCCCACTGCTTCAGGAACTGGAAACACTGGCCGATCTGCGCAGTCATATTCAATTGTTCCGGAAGATCTGTGCCAGCTCATTTGATGCAGTGCCGTCACTCAGTGATTTTCTTGCCTTGAAGCCCGAGGCATATTCCAGTGTTGAAGTTGCCTATCAAACAGCTCCAGATCTTAAGATCACTTACCTGGCTAAGGACCGCTACCCAATTTTGCGAAACCTTGGGAAAGTGGTGACCGTGGTTGGTTTGGTGAGTGAAGTTTTTCGAGGGACATCCCCGGATGGTCACCCTCATATTCTTATTAACCTGGGCAGTTGGAAAGCCAAATGCTTCACGATCATCCTGTGGGACAAAGCGTTGGAGCTTTTGAAAAATTCAGACATTGAGCCCGATGACTTCGGGGGCAAATGGATTTCGGTTACAGGAATTCTGACGGCATTCAATCGCAGGCCGCAGATCGCAGTGGATCTGCCTACAGAAATTGAGATGCTAACAGGAGAGGACGAAGCAGCTCAACGTTATGAAAGCGGGCGCGGAAAATACAGCCCGGCCTGGTTGAAGGATCCGTCAAACCTGGAAAAGAATTCCTCCCCGGCAATGAATCCGCGCATTTCCATAATGAGGATTGATCCTGCGAATCCGGGCGACGATACCATCAAGCCGGCCGGCCCGCTCCATTTTAAAACATTAAATACCGGCAGGCTGGATGTTTCGTTTGAAGTTTTGAAAAAACTTTCGAGCTTGTATGGGAAAGTGAAACCCAATGAAAATAGATCTCCCGCGGATCCGGAAACACAACCTACCGACGATAATAAACCACCACCTTGAAACTCAAACTCGAGCGGGGAAATATAATTCCGAACGCAACCGTGTATTGACTGCTTTGTCTTCCGCTCAATGAGAGAAGTAGAACACGGAATGGAATTAAGATGATGTGTGTAACTAAACAAGTTGAATTGCCCAAAATATGAAAAACAAAAAAGAACCGATTTTATAAAATCGGTTCTTTTTATTGCCAGCTCAAAAAATAATTAATCCATCACGGTGCCATGGGGGAACAGCCCTGCGCTACGCAACTTTTTTCCTGCGAAAAATAAGTTGATGCGGAGTTAAGGTACGGGGCGGCAAGGATCATTAAGTGTTTACAGGGGACCTGTAAAAGCCGGATAAATATCCATTCACGCGCCATGCAAGTTTGGCCTTCCCGGGAATTAGCTCACTTGCTCGGGATGTATTTGCCTGGGAGTGAACGGTGCACTTTCTGATAATCAACCTCTCGCCAAAATTCATGAGATCCAATCCGATAAAGCAGAAAGATCAGCTTGTCATATACAGATAGACATATTGTCTAATAGATCCTCAACAAAAAAGCGACAACGCGTCTAATAGAGCATGATGTTTGACACCCGTGAATATATATTTAGTTCATTACATTGGCCTGCAACAAAAGCTATCATTTTTGTAAGGGGCGCTCCAAGCCCTCATGTGCCCATGAAGCCGGTTGATTACATCCCGGTGGTGTCATGGGTATAGGTATATTCTCGATCTGATAATGTAAGAGGAGAAAAAAATGAAAACATCAAGGTTATTTAATAAGTTCTTCTATGCGGTAACAGTTGTGGCATTCGTTTTCCAATTGATCATGCCCACTACCGTTTACGCAGATGGCGAAGATCCTGCTACAGATCCTGCGCCGGTCACCGTTCCTGTTGACCCTCCTACGGAAGGGGTCACACCTGCTGCTCCCACAGATGTTCCCGTGGAAGTAGCCGCCCCTGATCCACTGGTTTTGGCGGATTTGCCCGAAGATACCGCTGTGGTCGTGCTGGATGAAAACGGCCAATCCGTTCCCCTCGCGACTCAAGAAGCAGCGGACTTGCTTGTGAATGGCGACCCGATCTGGTGTTCGAGCACTGCGACATCTATCACGCCCGGATCTTATGCCGATGGAGTAGGCTGCACTGCTTCCTTTGCTACGTTCAATGGCGCTGCTGGACTGATCGCTGCGCTTTCATCTGGATCCTATTCAGGTGCAGGCACGATCTACATCGCAGCAGGTTACGAAGCCAGCGACGCTGATTATGGTACTAGTATTATTTTTAATCATGCGACTACTCTAACTGCATTGGGAGCGCTTGTTTTCCAGGGCGGCTGGGATACTACAGATACCAATATAGTGGACGGTCTTACCTATACCAATACCGAATTCAACCTGGACACCTATTCTGTTACTTCTAATAATAGAAATAATAACAGTCTGAGTTTTCTGGGTTGGGATCACCCGCTCACTCTGAATAACATTTCGATCACCACTACCAGTGGCGGCCTGGATATTTATGGCACCATTACCACGGGAGATGTCATCCTAAACGATGTGACGATCACAAATTCCGGCAGGCAAGCTGCGATCGCACAAGCTAACTACTCCTATGGCGCTGATATAGAAACTCCTGGCAATATTACGATTAATAACAGCGTCTTCAACAGTAATCTTGCTGGGGGCTTGTCCGCCTTGTCTAGGGTAGACGGAAACGTGACCCTGAACAATGTGACAGCCAGCCAAAACCACGGAGAAGGTGCTAGGGTGTTGACCACAAGTTCTGATAGCATTATTTCCTTAACAGGCTCAAACACTTTTAACGAAAATATTACTGGGTCCGGTCTGGATATCTTTCCAGCGGGGACAGTTGTGTCGCCGGAAGGTTCTTCCCTCACAGCCAGTTCCAACGATGGAGATGGCGTGTACATCTACTCTGAAGAGATTGATCCTGGGTCGGTTTCCCTTTTGGGCACGAATGTATTTAATTTGAACGGCGCTGATGCTTCGGAAGAATGGGGTGGTTACGGTCTGTATATCGAAGGAACGGGGGAAATCACCCTGAACAACATCACCGCCAACAAAAACAGTTACGGCGGCGCCTATCTGGATAATTGCTAC
>CAIWRB010000013.1 GCA_903914955.1 uncultured Chloroflexota bacterium
ATAAGCACGAGTCGCGCGTGGTGGAAGATCGTTTGACGGAAGAAGGAGTGGTTTTACATCATAAGGCTGAGTTGAAGGAAATCATTGGAAAAAAAGGGCGTGTGGTCACGGCTGTATTGGTGGATGGACGCACACTTAATTGTGATATGCTGGCTTATGCGGTTGGAATCAGTCCATGCATGGAGTTGGTAGCAGAAACCAATTTAGCCAAAGACCGGGGGCTTTTGGTTAATGAACATTTGCAAACCACTGATCTTGATATTTACGCGGCCGGAGATGTGGCGCAGGTCTATGATCCATTATCGGGGAAGTCGGCATTGGATAGTCTTTGGAGTCCGGCTCGCGAACAAGGCCGGGTGGCGGGCTGGAATATGGCTGGGCGTAAAGCCGCATATTTAAAATCAGCCCCATTTAATGTGACCCGTCTGGCGGGCTTGACGACAACAATTATTGGCACGGTGGGGCGCGGCAAAGATGAGGATTTGATCGGCATAGCACGCGGCGATAGCGAGACCTGGAGGGAATTACCAGAGGCGATCATCGCACAAAGCGGATTTGATGTTAATCACATGCGACTAATGGTTGGCGAGAAAACCCTGGTAGGCGCAATCTTGATGGGCGATCAAACATTATCGTGGCCGCTGCAAAAAATGATTGCAGGCAAGGCGGACATCTCAGCGATCCGTGAACAGATCATGGCGCCGGATGCGCCCCTTGCAGATCTGGTCGCACAATTTTGGATGGCATGGAGAACCGAAGAAGCGTTGTGATTCAAGAAAGAAAAAATTTGTAAAAAGGAGAGGGTACTATGCTTCGTGGAAACAGGGAACTATGGTGGGCAATCGGGGTGGGGATTTTAATTACGATCGTATACGGTGCAGTTGTTTTTTTTACTCGGGCTATACCCGCCGCTGGTGATCTGTTCGGTCATGGGCTTGGCATATTTGGTTTTCTATTGATGCTAATGACTGAAACCCTTTACAGTTTACGCAAACGCACCCGCAATGCGAGTTGGGGCAGGATGTCATCCTGGCTTCAATTTCATATATTCACCGGACTGGTCGGTCCGTATATGGTGCTGTTGCATACTTCATGGAAGTTCAATGGTTTGGCAGGCGCGGTCACTCTTCTAACAGTAGTAATCGTTGCCAGCGGTATTGTCGGGCGTTATATTTATACTCGTATCCCGCGAACATTGGACGGCCTTGAGATAGAAGGCACCCTCTCTGAGTCGGCACTCAGGCAAGCCCGTCAACTCATGGCGCTCTGGCATACGGTACATATCCCGATCGGCATGGCGCTGTTTGTTTCAGCTTTTATTCACATGGGCGCTGCGCTCTATTACGCAACTCTTCTAAAGTAGAGCCATCATGATGAAAAATAAATTAGGATGTTTTACGAGCACTGGCATTCTCGCCACGCTCATAACTTTGTTTTCCATTGTGGGGGTTGCATTTGCCAGCGGCTCTCATATGTTTACAGCGGGGGATCTAAATGCCCAAAAGGGCGACACCCTCGGCGGGGTGAATTCTCACGCGCAAATAACTGATTGTTCTGCCTGCCATGTTGCGGCATGGGAAACTTCTTCAATGGCTGACCGTTGCGCGGCCTGTCATACTGAAATTGCTGCGCAAATGTTCGATGTCGCGAAGCTGCATGGAGCGATCGTTCAAAAAAGCAAAAGCCTTGCCTGCCGTGATTGCCATCCCGAGCATCGCGGGGCAACCGCTCCGTTGACCGATCTGGCTGGAAACACCTTCCCGCACGATGCGCTGGGATTCTCATTGGCACATCACCAGTTCAAGGCTGGGAATAAACCGATCGTTTGCGGGGATTGTCATGGTAATGATATAACCACTTTTGTATCCGACTCCTGCCAGAATTGCCACAGTGAGATGAACAAAGGTTTCATCCAGGAACACACTTCAGCCTTCGGAACAGACTGCCTCAACTGTCATAACGGGAATAATAAATTTGACCACAACCTGGCTTCCTTCAAATTAGGAGGCAAACATAGGGATGTTGCTTGCAAGGATTGTCATCAAAATAACATTTACAAAGGTACACCCGCTGATTGCTATTCGTGCCATAAGAATAAGGATGAGCACAAGGGAGAGTTCGGCACAGATTGCGCGAATTGCCATAATCCATCCAGGTGGGATGATGCAAGATTTGATCACAACCGTTCCAATTTCAAATTGACAGGTGCGCATACGGACGTCGCCTGTGGCGACTGCCATAAAAACGGTCAGTTTAAGGGATTGGACACATCCTGTTTATCATGCCATGCCGATCCATCATTCCACGCTGGTTCATTTGGAACCGATTGCGCATCATGCCATAACACGTCAGATTGGAATCGGGCAAGTTTCAACTTATCACATACAGAGCCGAGAGTTGGTGAGGGTGGAAGTGGTATTGATCATGGTGGAGCATCCTGCCGCCAATGCCATCCTTCCAGTGTACAAGAAGCCACTTGTACAGCCTGCCATGATAATAATAATCCTGGCGGTGGCGATTGATCGACAAGGGATAGAAAACAGTTTCTCTAGCAAGGCTATTAAAACAAAAGCCGTTTGAGGAGAATTTTATGAAAAGGAATTTGGGGTGTCTTTCCATCTCGGCATTGTTGTCTGCGTCGGTCACACTTTTTTTGCTGGTGGGAGTTGCATTTGCCAGTGGAAGCCAGATGTTTTCAGCCGGCAAATTAAATGCTGAACCTGGTCAAACATATGGCGGGGTAAATTCTCACGCCGAAATTACGGATTGTGCAGCATGTCATGCCGCGCCATGGTCGGTTGAATCAATGGCCGATCGCTGTGCAAGCTGTCATACTGATATTGCCGCGCAAATGTTTGATGTCGCGAAATTACACGGCGCCATTATGAATCAAAAAGGGACTCTGGCCTGCCGTGATTGTCATCCTGAACATCGCGGTGGAGCAGCGCCTCTTACGGATATTACTGGATATAAATTTCCTCATGAAGCGCTGGGATTTTCATTGTTGAGTCATCAACTCAAAGCGAACAATGAAGCCTTCGCCTGCAGTGATTGCCATGGAAATGATGTAAAGACTTTTAGCTCTGATGCCTGCCAAAACTGTCACCGCGAAATGGATATCGCTTTCGCCCAGGGACATCTGCTTTCATTCGGGGCGGATTGCATTGCCTGTCATGATGGAGTGGATAGATATGGCCAGGGTTTCAGCCATTCTGCTTTTACATTTAAATTAACAGGAAAACACGCAGATCTGGCTTGTACGAAATGTCATCTGGATGCGCGCACTATTACTGACTTACAATCAAAACCGCAGGATTGCTTCTCGTGCCATTTTATTGACGACGAACATGAAGGACGGTTTGGGCAGGATTGCGCTGGATGCCATTCACCTGAAGGCTGGAAGCCAGCCAAGTTTGATCATAATCTGGCTGATTATAAATTAACGGGTCAGCATACAAATGCAGCTTGCGAAGGCTGTCATAAAGATGGAATTTATAGGGGTACGCCATCAGATTGTTACTCGTGTCATCAAGGTGATGATGAACATAATGGTCAATTTGGAACAAGTTGCGAATCATGCCATACCCCAAATGATTGGAATGAAGTAAATGTAGACCACAATTTATTCGCTTTCAAATTGGACGGAAGTCATGCCGCTGTTAAATGCGAGGGATGTCATCAAAATGGCGTCTTCAAAGGCACTCCCACCGATTGCTATTCATGTCATAAAGATAAAGATGAACATAACGGCCAATTTGGCACGAATTGTTCTCTTTGCCATACGCCAACAGACTGGGGTAGCGCGACGTTTGACCACAGTGGATTTCCACTGACAAATCGCCATGCTGGCTTGACTTGTGAGCGATGCCATGCGGGCGGCCAGTACATTGGTCTTTCAACAGCATGCGCGGCTTGTCATGGCGACCCCGCTTATCACGCTGGAATGTTTGGTACCAATTGCGCCTCGTGCCATTCAACGAATAATTGGTTCGCAAGATATACCGGACCGCACCCGGGGATCGCGAATGAAGGCGGCTCAGGGGTGAATCATGGTGGTGCTTCCTGCCGCACCTGTCATCAAGCCACGCTGCGAAGCGCTACTTGTGGAAACTGTCATGATGGAAATGAAGGCGGTGGTGGAGATGGCGGCGGCGGTGATGGCGGTGATTGATCGTAGATAAAAGATCAACAATAAAAAGAAGGAAAGACATTTTTTTATGTTCTTTCCTTCTTTTTTATTTGTTCCGATCGGGATTATTCCTTTATCGCTTTTTTTGAATTTCGGGTATGAACGAGCGCGGTTCCAACATACCCCAGCGGCTTGCTCCGAGGTAGAGAATATCGAGGATCAGGTCTTCGTATCGAATTCCTTCAGCATTGGCTTGCAGACAGAGATCGCTATAATTTGGGGTCAGACCGGGCAGAGTGTTGATCTCAATTAAGCGCGGATTTCCTTCTTCATCCAGGCGGATGTCAGTGCGTGAAATATCGAGCGCATTGAGAAGTTGATGTGCGCGCAGGGCAAAATATTTTAATTTTTTTTCCAATTCAGGGTCGATGTCTGCGGGGCAAAAATAACCGGGTGAACCGTCTGCGCCTACATCTTTGGATTTGGCTTCGTTACTATAGACCCACGGAGTTACCGAGCGGCTGCTATCCAATTCGAGGATGGGGAAGCGGTGAAAACCATCCTTTTCGTACCAATCAGGATGGCGTGAGAATAATTTTGCGTCAGAGCGCCCCAGGATGCCGACAGTGAATTCACGGCCCGGTAAAAAAGTTTCCACGAGCGCTGGTTGTTGGTAGGTGTTGATAATGTATTGCGTGCGTTCGCGTAATTCGATTTCGTTTGTTACGATGGCTTTCATGTCGACGCCCATGCCAGTGCCTTCACGGGCAGGCTTGACGAAGAGCGGAAATTTTAATTCGGGTCGCAGCGCTTCTTCGCCGGTTGCAAATTCCTGAAAGGGCGCAACGGGCAGGCGTCGGTCACGCCAGATCCGTTTGGTGAGGGTTTTATCGAGCGAGATGCCATTGGTGAGCACACGAGAACCAGTGTAGGGAATGCCAAACATTTCAAGCAATGCGGGCACTTGCGCTTCGCGAGCGTCGCCACCGAGACCCTCTGCGATGTTGAAGCAAATATCAGGTTTGATCTCGCGCAGGGCAAATGGCAGGTCCTTATCAGCCTGGATAAATACGGTTTGATGGCCATCCGTTTCCAGCGCGGCGCGGATCGAGTCTACGGTTTCGATATGGTCATAATCAGCAAAAGCATCCGGTGGAACGCCATCAGGTTTGGGGTGATCATCCTCCTTGATATTTGCGAGGATGGCGATCTTCCAGTAGCGTTTCGTGCGATTGCCGGGAGGTTTTTCTTCTTCCCGATTAGATGTCTCAGGCATTTTTGCTCCTTTGGTTTAATAACGAGCGTAGTATAGTACAAGATGAAAGGATAACAAAGGTGTGAGACATTTCTTAAGGTTATTGATGATTGTAACTAGACAACAGCCAACCTTTCAGGTATCATTGGCACGCTTGTGCCCTAACTCACGAATGAAAATATGAGGAAGAACACGCAAAAAAACGCATATACCCGGATAAAGCCCTTATCCGGGTTCTTGTACCTAATAAGAAATTTGGTGGAGGCTACCTGATGTCAGACTTGATCAAGCAGATCGCTGATGATTTGCAGAAACAAATTGAAGGTTTTAATCCAGAACTCAACATCACCGATATTGGTGTTGTGTTGGAAGCAGGTGATGGTATCGCCCGCGTGCAGGGACTTGCGAATGTTAAGGCGCAGGAACTTGTTCAGTTTTCCAACGGTGTGATGGGTACGGCATTCAACCTTGAAAAGGACAGCGTCGGTGTGATCGTGATGGGTGCGTACGATGGGATCACCGAAGGTATGACCGTGCGTGGAACGAATCGTATCGCCTCAGTTCCGGTTGGGGATGCGATGATCGGGCGGGTGGTCAACGCTTTGGGCGAGCCAATTGACGGCAAAGGCCCGATCGCTTCGACCGGGTTCCGGCCTGTTGAGCGTATCGCGCCGGGCGTGGTTTATCGTCAGGATGTGGATACGCCTGTTCAAACAGGAATCAAATCGATTGACGCGATGATCCCTGTTGGCCGGGGTCAACGAGAGTTGATCATTGGTGACCGTCAAACGGGTAAGACCGCGATCGCGATCGATACGATCATTAATCAAAAAGGCAAAGACCTGGTTTGTATTTACGTGGCGATCGGACAAAAGAAAGCAGCTGTCGCACGTACACTGGGAATTCTTGAAAGGGCCGGCGCGATGGAGCATACGATCATCGTGGTTGCCGCAGCAGATGAATCAGCGGCGTTACAATACATTGCTCCATATTCCGGAACTTCAATTGGTGAAGAGTTCATGGAAAGCGGACGCGATGCATTGATCATATATGATGATCTTTCCAAACACGCGTGGGCATACCGCCAGGTATCCCTGCTGTTACGCCGTCCGCCCGGACGTGAAGCGTACCCTGGCGATGTGTTCTACCTGCATTCCCGCCTGCTGGAACGCTCGGCCCGCCTTGCGAATAAATACGTTATCGTAAAGAGTGACTTCAAAGATACGCTGGCTTCTGAAAAAGACGGCGTGGATGGAAAAGTTTACACCGGCCCGATCTCAAAAGACGAAGCTGAAGAAGCCCGCAAGCACATGAAAGATGCGGACAATCACAAGATCATCAAAATTGCAGGCACCGGCGGTTCACTCACATCCTTGCCGATCATCGAAACTTTGCTTGGCGATATTTCCGCCTACGTTCCCACCAACGTGATCTCAATTACAGATGGACAGATATTCCTTGAGAGTAACCTCTTCAATGCAGGTATTCGGCCCGCTGTGAATGTAGGTGTTTCTGTGTCCCGTGTAGGTGGTGATGCTCAAACCAAAGCCATGAAACAAGTGGCTGGACGCTTGCGCCTCGACATGGCCGCTTATCGTGAGTTAGCCGCGTTCGCGTTGATGGCCTCTGACCTTGATAAATCCACGCAACAACAACTTAGTCGCGGCCAGCACATGCAGGAAATCTTAAAGCAGCCTCAATATCAACCGGCTGAACTTGTGGACCAGGTCATCGTTCTTTTTGCCGGGACGAACGGTTTTGCTGATGGTGTTGCCCTGGATAATATGGTGCAATGGCAGGCAGACCTGATCCGTTTTATGGCAACTTCATATCCTGAAATTGGCAAGGATCTGATCTCCAGAAAAGCCATTTCTGACGAAAATCGGGCGGCGATGCTCAAGGCTCTTGACGCTTTCCGTGCTGTCTGGCAAGACTAGATTTTCTGATAAATACCAAGAGACAAGAGGACTATTCATATGGCTTCCGCTCGTGAAATGCGGCTCCGAATAAAGAGCGTAAAAAACATTTCGCAAGTCACACGCGCATTGGAAACGGTGAGCGCCAGCAAGGTCCGCAAGGCAATTAACGCGGTTACGGCGACTCGCTCTTATGCGACCAAGGCCTGGCAGGTATTAAGACACGTCGCGGAACAACCGGGACGTGACAGCCTGCATCCGCTTTTGGCGCAGCGCAAATCGGTGAAGAATACATTGGTGGTTGTAGTGACAGGCGATCGCGGTCTGGCGGGTGCGTACAATTCCAATGTGATCCGTTTTGTTTCCCATCGCTTTGATCCTTTGACAGGCTCGGGACAACACTCGAATCCCGTTCCCGTTAAATATATCGCCGTTGGCCGCAAAGGCCGTGACTTGTTGGTCCGCCGCGGCAAAAACGTAATCGCCGACTTCAGTAATTTACCAGCCGCGCCGACCTTTTCAGATGTTTCTGCAATTGGACACCTGGCGGTCGAGGAATTCAAAAACGGGTTAGCGGATGAGGTTTATCTCGTTTATACCGATTTTGTCAACATGGGACGCCAGATCGCGACTGTAAAAAAAATCCTTCCGCTTGAACTTGAAGGGGAAGGTCTGGTGGAGAACTTTGAGCATAAATCCGCCGGCCCAACTGCGGCTTATGAGTACGAGCCTGATATGCGCGTGATCCTCGATGAGATCATTCCGCGCTTCACGGCCTTGCAGGTTTATCAGGCTATTTTAGAATCACAGGCAAGTGAACACGCGGCGCGTATGATCGCCATGCGCAATGCCACTGATAACGCAAAAGAACTGGTAAGCGCTTTACAGTTGGCTTATAACAAAGTTCGTCAGCAAGGTATTACGAACGATATCTTAGACATTGTGGGCGGCGCTGAAGCGCTGTCTGCGAAATAACTGGAGGAAGAATCATGGCAAACGCAGCAGGCCGTGTCGTACAAATTCTTGGTGGTGTGGTGGATGTTGAATTCTCTGTAGGAAACATCCCCGCGCTTTTTGAAGCGATCACCGTGGAACGCGAGGGTAAAAATCCTCTAGTTCTTGAAGTGCAAAAACATCTTGGTCATAATTGGGTCCGCACAGTATCGATGGACTCAACCGATGGCCTTCAACGCGGGCTTCCCGCAGTAGCCACTGGTTCACCGATCATGGTGCCGGTTGGCCCGGCCACTCTTGGGCGTATCTTCAACGTGCTTGGCCAGCCAGTGGATGAAAAAGGGCCGGTCAATGCCTCTGATTTTTACCCAATTCACCGTTCCGCTCCCACATTTGAAGAACAATCGACCCGTGTAGAAGTTTTCGAAACAGGCGTAAAAGTTGTGGATTTGATCGCACCGTTCACCAAAGGCGGCAAGACAGGTATTTTCGGCGGTGCAGGCACCGGCAAGACCGTTATCATCATGGAGCTGATCCGCTCCGTTGCGACGGAACACGAAGGCAACTCAGTGTTCGCGGGCGTAGGCGAACGAACCCGTGAAGGCACACAGCTTTACCGTGAAATGCTTGAATCGGGCGTTATGAAAGATACCGTCATGGTGTACGGCCAGATGAACGAACCTTCCGGCGTGCGCCTTCGTGTAGCCCTTTCCGCGCTTTCAATGGCTGAATACTTCCGCGATCAGGGCAAGGATGTTTTGCTCTTTGTGGATAACATCTTCCGCTTCTCGATGTCTGGTTCCGAAGTGTCAGCGCTGCTCGGCCGTATGCCTTCCGCCGTAGGATACCAGCCGACTCTCGCGACCGAGATGGGTGAGTTACAGGAACGCATTACATCCACCCGCACAGGCTCGATCACATCCATGCAAGCCGTTTACGTGCCCGCGGATGACTACTCCGATCCCGCGCCTGTGGCGACATTCACACATTTGGATGCGACCATCGCGCTCGAACGCTCCATCGTGGAAAAGGGCATTTATCCCGCCGTGGATCCACTCGCTTCCACCTCCCGAATTCTTGATCCCAACATCGTTGGAGAAGTGCATTACCGAACAGCGCGTGAGGTTCAACGCATTTTGCAGCGCTATAAAGACTTGCAGGACATCATCGCCATCCTCGGCATTGATGAACTCTCTGAAGATGACAAACTCATTGTATCCCGCGCCCGCAAGATCGAACGTTTCTTCTCGCAACCGTTCTATGTGGCTGAACGTTTCACGGGTATCCCCGGCCGTTACGTGCCGCTTAAGGATACCGTGAGCGGCTTCAGAGAAATTCTCGATGGCAAATGCGATGACCTTCCTGAACAGGCATTCATGATGGCTGGTACGATCCAGGATGTTCGCGAACGCGCTGAAAATCTTTCAAAGAGTGCGTAAATGATCCGTGTCAAGTGTCTGGCAAGGCTGAGACTTGACGCATGACACTGGAGAACTTGCTATGACCATTCGTTGTGAAATCGTTTCTCAAGACCGCACCGTGTTTGCTGGTGATGTGGATATTGTTGTGCTGCCTGGCGCGGCCGGGGAAATGGGTATTTTGCCGAAACATGCGCCGGTATTAACCACATTAAAATTTGGAGTCATCAAAGTTCGCGTGGGCGGCAAAGAAGAACTATTTTCTGTTGCGGGCGGCGTTGCAGAAGTGCAGCCTGACATTGTCACTGTTCTTGCAGATCGGGGATCAGAGAATATTCAGGATATTGATGTGGTGCGGGCGGAAGCTGCCAAAAAGCGGGCGGAAGAATATCTTTCCAACACGTCACCCGCAGAAACAGATCGTTACCTGATCATGGAAGCAGCTTTGCGGCGGGCCAATTTACGGCTTGACGTCGTTCAACGATATCGCAAGAGTGGGATGCGCATTCCACCATCGGATAAATAAACCAAGTGGCATTATTTTCAAAAGACCTGGGCGTAGACCTGGGTACAATGTTCACTCGTCTCGCTGATAGCACGCAAGTGCTATTGGAGGAACCTACGATCGTCGCCATTGATGTGGATGACCAGAAGATGGTGGCGGCAGGTGTCGAAGCGCGTGACATGTTTGGAAAGGTTCCTGATAATATCGAAGTCGCACGTCCTCTTCGGAACGGCGTCATCGCTGATTACGAAATTACCGAAACTTTGCTTCAGTATTTATTACAGCGAGTGAGCGGGTCCATGCGGATATTCCGTCCGCGAGTGATGGTCTCTGTTCCCTTTGGAGTCACCAGTGTGGAGCGTCGAGCAGTTTATGAAGCAGTGATGGAAGCTGGCAGCCGTGAAGCGTTTCTCATCCAACAGCCTTTGGCCGCAGCCATCGGTATTGATCTGCCGATCAACTCTCCGTCAGGCAATATGATCATCTGCCTCGGGGGTGGATGTACAGAAGCCGCAGTGATCGCGATGTATGGTATTGTGTCAGCGGATACCCTGCGCGCCGGCGGCATGGAATTGGATGAAGCGATCGTTACTTATGTCCGCCGAAAATATGGCGTGATCATTGGCCAGTCAACTGCCGAACAACTTAAGATACGCATTGGCGCAGCTGTTCCACAGGATACAGAAAACAGCATGGAAGTGCAGGGGCAGGATCAGGTGACAGGGTTGCCGCGCCCGGTCACATTGACCACCGGCGAGATCGTCGAAGCCTTGCAGGAACCGTTGAAGCAGATCGTGGAAACCGGCCGCAAAGTTTTGGAAAAGACCCCGCCTGAATTGGTTTCGGATATTATCGATCGGGGTGTTGCTCTTTGCGGGGGCGGCGCGCTGCTGCGAGGTATTGATAGACTCCTGACGAAGTCATTAGGCATCCCAGCCTATCTTGTTGACAACCCATTGACGTGTGTTGTGCAAGGTGCGGCGAAGGGCTTCAGTATGTTGAATGTGATCCGCAGGAATTTACCGAAAATATAGAATGTCGGTACCAGGTAAATAAGCAAACAGGTGTCTCAACAAAGAGGCGCCTGTTTTTGTTGTGCGCCCAGCATGGGCGTTGACTAACGGGTGAAAGACCCATACAGAGGTTGATTGCACCAACTGTTAGCGGAAGGCAAGGGCGTTGTCGTGAGGCAAGGTCTGGAGG
>CAIWRB010000014.1 GCA_903914955.1 uncultured Chloroflexota bacterium
GAAATCTTTTATTGCGCAAGCCACTATTCCCGAGCGTGAAGCCTGGCAAGCTTTCATTTCAGAGCATGGTTACTCAAGCCATATGTGGGTTGTATGCCAGTGTCCTTAATAAATATTTCTTTGTCATTCTATTGCTGGAGGTTTTAATTGGCACTACCACCGAACTGCCCACTCTGTCATGCAGACCTCAAGTTTCAAGAAGTGGTTACGAGACATGTCTACGGTGACAGGAGTGGAAATAGCGCTTTTTTTCATTGTCTCAATTGTGATGTCGCATATCAATATCCTGGGCTGACACCCGAAGAAGAGGCTAAGTTTTACACCGCCGAATTTGAAGGTTTTATGGCAAGCCGTAGCGGTGCTGCTGGAGGTTGGCAGGGGTGCGAAAGCCACATCAAAGCCAACGAAACCATGCGTGTTCGGCGAATGGAGTATCTCTGCAAGCATCTACCCACCCAAGCAAGCATTCTTGAAGTTGGGTGTTCATCTGGGTTCATGCTGTATCCACTAATCGAGGATGGGCATTCCTGTGTTGGCGTCGAACCTTCCGGACTCTTTAGCGAATTTGTGCGAAGCCGCGGCATTCCTGTATTTGCATCGCTTGAGGAATTGATTTCGAAGGAGCCAACAAAGCGATTTGATATCATCCAACACTTTTTTGTTCTTGAGCACATCAGCCGGCCCCTTCCCTTCCTTCAAGCCCTGATGGGCTTGCTGAACCCCGGCGGGAAACTTGTATTTGAGATTCCCAATGTGGCGGATCCACTTCATACGGTTTATGACATCCCCGCGTTTGAGCGTTTCTATTGGTCGGTCGCTCACCCGTGGTATTTCAGTGATAAATCACTTCGCTTCCTTTTGGACCAACTCGGATCGCCCTACAATATTCAGCTTGATCAACGCTATGACCTGTCCAACCACCTCATCTGGGCCAGGGACGGAAGGCCTGGTGGTATGGGGAGATTCTCCAAAGTTTTTGGGAAGGAATTTGATCAAATGTATAAGAGCACTCTCATACAACAAGGGAAATGCGATACTTTGATTGGTGTGATCACGAAGTCATAACCCATGCAAAAGAATAAGATACTTATTACTGGCGTCGCTGGATTCATTGCATCCCATATTGCAAACAGGTTTCTTGCAGAGGGATACAGCGTGGTCGGGGTCGATGACCTTTCGGGCGGAAAAATTTCAAATATCCCAAATGGGGTTGATTTTATACAAGGCGATCTCGCAGATCCCCAGACGATTCAGCGACTTCCTACCGACTGCCGACAAATTCTCCACCTTGCTGGGCAGTCCTCTGGCGAAATTAGTTTTGATGACCCCGTCGCCGATCTCACGATGAATACGATCACAACACTGCGCCTCATCGAGTATGGAATCCGCAACAGCGTGGAGCGCATCGTCTACGCCAGCTCAATGTCGGGTTATGGATCGGTGCCAGATGCGCCAATTAAAGAGTCGCACCATCCAACCCCCTTGTCCTGCTATGGAATTGGAAAATTTGCTTCGGAAGGATATCTGCGCATCTATCAACACAAAATGCCTTATGTCGCAATGCGAATGTTCAATGTATATGGACCGGGTCAAGATCTTAGCAATCTGCGACAAGGCATGGTTAGCATTTACCTGGCGCAAGCTATAAATTCTGGGCGAATCGAAGTAAAGGGTGGTCTGGAACGCTTTAGAGATTTTATCTTTATCGATGATGTTGTTGAAGCGTGGTGGCGGGCCGTCTCTCGAAATGAACCGCTGAATCACGCAATCAATATTGGAACTGGTATCCGCACAAGTGTCGGCGATTTACTTTGCGCTATTTGTGATCAAATCCCAGGAAGTAGTTTTTACATTAGTGGTTCTACACTTGGTGACCAAACTGGGATTTATTCCAGTACGTCGGTCATGAAAGAACTTCTTGGATTTGAGGCGAAAACAAAGCTTCATCAAGGGCTGCCGTCATTCGTTGCTGCAGCAAAAATGCAATTGCAATCTTCACTCAATAGGTAACACTCCATGAATATCCTCGCTCTCATTCCGGCCCGCATGGGCAGCAGTCGTTTCCCTGGCAAGCCAATGGCTCTCATTATTGGCAAGCCAATGATTGGCCATGTTTACGAGCGAGTATCCAAGTCGCATTGGCTTACTGACACTGCGGTCGCAACCTGTGACCGTGAAATTTATGACTATATAACATCGATCGGCGGTACTGCTGTAATGACTGGTGATCAACATGAGCGAGCATCAGATCGCTGTGCCGAAGCGCTTGTCACTTTGGAAAAATCAAAAGGTATAAAGTATGACATTGTTGTCATGGTTCAGGGGGATGAGCCCATGACACATCCCGACATGATTGACGAGGCTGTCACACCACTCCTTGCCGACCCCTCCATACAGATTACAAATCTTCTTGGAAAAATTAGTGACACAAACGAATTCGAAGATCGAAACTGTATTAAGGTTGTTTGTGACTTACAAAGCAACGCTCTTTATTTTTCGCGAGAGCCCATTCCAACTCGCTGCAAAGTTGATTCCATTCCAATGGGTAAACAAGTTTGCATCATTCCATTTCGCCGCGACTTTCTACTGGAATACACGCGAATGTCGCCTACGCCTCTTGAAATTGCGGAATCGGTCGACATGATGCGCATTTTGGAACACGGCGGCAAGGTGCGTATGGTGCCCACTCGCCATGCCACTCAATCAGTCGATACTCCACAGGACCTTCACCGATTGGAAGCGATCATGGCTGCCCTGCCCGCGCTATAAGATTGCAGCATCGTGACCACACCATCAGTTCAAAGCGCATTGCTCATTTGGGATGCAGATGGCGAACCACCAGTTGGTGATTGGACAACTCTGCTTTGGCGCAGTTACGACACAAAGGGACGCAAGGATGTTATATCTATCCCCCAGTTTGTTGAAGACAACGCTGAAACTCTGCGCGCTCGTTACTTAGCGTGGATTTACGACCTAGGAGAGACAAAGGTCAAGGGGAAACGAATTGTAGACCACTTAGAAATCCGCCCGGGTTTTAGTTACTGGTGGATGACTCTGCTGGCACAAAAGTGTACGTACGCGGCTTCTCCCAATATCTACCACGCCATTC
>CAIWRB010000015.1 GCA_903914955.1 uncultured Chloroflexota bacterium
CCAGTAAGCAGACGACACCTGCACCCACCGCAGGTGCGGTGTGATTTATCAGGACGCACCACGCTTTGTTGGGCATTTTATGAAATGCAAGTCTCACCACTCTCCGAAAATGAAATGCTAATCCGCACACATATTATCTTCTGATGGGTCACGATAAACTGGATGCCGACTAATCTCCTCAACATTTCCATTGTAAGTTACTTTTATCTCAACGGCGTTCGTTTCAAATGGTCCACAACCAAATGTGCGAGTGTAAAAAACATGAACAAGATAGCCAATAGCGTCGGTTTCTACGAAAGTATCTTCTAATTCCTTGACTGAATAAACATAATCATCTCGCTTCGTTTGCCCATAACTTGCAAAATAATCACTAAACGCTAGCGCGAAACTTAAGGCTTCGTCTGGTGAATCTACAGGAGCAAAAAGTTTACGAAAATCATCCATTGTTTTAACAACTTGATATTTTCCTTCTTTGTAAATGACAAAACGATGGCATAGAGTTATAAAACCTCCATCGTTATAAATACAATCAGTAGGTATGTCGGCTGTCCATACGGTTTCGTCAATTTCGAGGGTACAGGCTGCTGTTGGATAGCCTGGAGTTAGTCCCCCCAATAGTGGCATATTTTCAATGGAGTTACATCCAAGATCTAGTAGTGGACTTCCTTCTTCACAACGATACCAATTCTCGTATCCGTGCGATTCATTGCATCCAATATTTTTAAAGGGCGAAAAATCAGTTTGTATATTTGGTTTTTCGTGGTTAATTATCTTAAGTGAACCAAATTGGCAAGAAGCTAAAAGAAAAATTGCAATTATTTGAATGACAATAATCTTTTTCATTTTACATCTGTTCTGCAAGGAAATGCCATCGCGGTAGAACAGTCAGTTGCCTGACAGCCCCCGCGTATCATTCAGGTGATCCTACTGACCAGATCCCTGCGTCCCACGGGGATTGCTACGTTTATACGGAACTATCGCACCACGCTCTTCAGAAATACTCGCTTCCCCAAAGCGGACGGGACTGCTATCTGGCGGCCTGACCCTTACCAGTACTGGACTCGCTTCGCGACCAGCAAGCAGACGACACCTGCACCCACCGCAGGTGCGGTGTGATTTATCAGGACACACCACGCTTTGTTGGGCGGCGGTTGCCTGCCATTACTTTTGCTTTCCAGCAGGTACTATTATATATTCGTTGTTTTCAGATTTACCTTTGTTTTTTATGTTTATCGCTAATACCGCGATTTTGAAAATTGTAATTGCGCTAAAAACATAACCCATAAGCCTGCTTTGCCATTGGTGGTCAGTAGACGTTAGTGTGCTGAATATGGCATATATCCAAAACAAAACAACTGCTATGGCTAAGCCAGTTTTTCCCTTCTGCGCCAAACGAACTGCTTGAATATCTATAAATGCAACGAATATGAAAATACATACTCCGATAAATGATAAACCAAGCACAAACCCATCATTCTGAAACAGAACATAAACAAACATGCCCAGTGCAAGCAAAACTCCGCTAATTGATACGCCGAAATATAATTTAGTGAGTTTATTTATCCACATAGTTTTCGAGTCGGTTTGTTGACATAGTATTGCAGTATTGAAATGTCTCAAGTGAAATTACAAAACCAAAAAGTGAATCTAAAACGCAGACTTGACTTGTATGATAGCGCCCAACGGCAGGCGTTACCGGCAAGGGCGGGATGTGGCGGGAAAAGCCACCAGACGCCGAATCCGCCGTTGGGGGCTGAATCCCGAAAGTGCGGCGGAACGCCCGCACTTGTCCGGTGCACGCGGTGTTGGGCAGGTTTTGCAAGACGGCTTTGAACTTAAATTTGATGCTTCCATGATTCACTGCATGTATTAGTAGGCCGCTTCTAAAGGTTTCACAATAGCTAACAAACTCCCTATTGCTTACCTCACATCAAGTGAGATGGTAACTGTTGCTCCTTGTTTATCAGAAACATCTCGCCTGTAGGAACCCGCATTACCGAAATATACCAAAGCCCATTGTAACTACCAATGATAAAACGCTATTTTTCGATATTCAGCTGTGGGAGTTCTTTAGTATGTGAATATTGTAGCAACATCTGAAGAAATATGCTTAAACCGCTCCCATGGACATCTTTATCATGATTACCTATTACTGTGGCCTCATGCCATATGGGTATCATACGAAGCTCTTCGTCTGACATAGGTTTTTCTGAAGCTATCGCACCAATTATGCCATGTCCATCAACACCCCAAAATGCTGTTCGAAACTTGGGCCAATCTGATCGAGGCTTACCTACAGTTGGGATTAACCACTCCCAAAACCCGTTATCTGGAGCAGGAGCAGCGTTATCATAATTGACGACATAGATAGTTGCTCCGGAATCCGGCCCCACAACCCACGTATAGGGTGTTTGTCCATCCAAAAAATTATATGCGATCTTGCCATTTTGTAATTTCGCATTAAAAAGATTCTGTACTGCAACTGGAGGTATTCCGCGAGCTTGCACGAAATCTTCATCTAGCCGTGTAGCTATCGTAACATCATACATATTCTCAAAAAATTCAGTATGCGGCGTATGAGTAATTGCCCGTATCGCTTGTTCATTTGCAACACCTAGTTCGATATATACGTTTGTCGGTCCAAGATTTTTTGCTGCCTGCCAAGCAACTGAGCCATCAGAATTTGTTGCTACCGTTTGACCATCAGGGTTAAGAGTTGGAGAATACGAGCCTCCACGATCATGCAGCGGAATATTTACCGCCAATGGTCGAAACCATCCTTTATATTCTCCCTCTGGGGTTTTAATTTCTTTGTATGCATACGTAAATCCGTTTTCAACTTTTGTATCCCCAGCCTTCGGCCCGGCTTCCGTTGGCACGACAGTCGGTGATGGTTCAATAGTGGGGGAAGGAGTCATGGTGACGGTTGGAACAGGAGTGAAGGTCGAAGTTGGAATAGTCGTTTCTGTTTTAACGACAATAGCCGCTGGCGCACATGAAGCCAAGATAAAAGTGAAAAGTAAAACAATGACGATGTACTTGTTTTTCATTGATACCTTCTTATGCTAGGATCCGCCCAACCATTTACGTGCGGACTTTGGCCCGCCTGAGATCAGAAATAATCTCCTTCCCCAG
>CAIWRB010000016.1 GCA_903914955.1 uncultured Chloroflexota bacterium
GGGTGCGGATGGTGTGCGTTCCAGTCAGACTGTTCGCCCAGATATAGTCATTCTCGATATTCGTCTTCCTGACATAGACGGCTTTGAAGTTGCTCGTCGCTTGCGCGCTGACCGTCGTACGGCTGAAATTCCAATAATTTTCCTTACCGAAAAGCGCGAACGCGGAGACCGCTTGCAGGGTCTTGAACTAGGAGCTGATGACTACATAACCAAACCTTTTGATGTGCAAGAATTGCGGCTGCGTGTACGCAACTCGCTAAAACGGGTGAGTCAGGGGCCATTAACCAACCCTGTAACTGGTTTGCCTGGACGTGTGTTAGTGGATGAAAAGTTAACAGAATTAATTGGCAGTGACGATAAGGCAGTTTTGTTAGTTTCCATAGAAAACCTGGACGATTTTCGAGAAGCATATGGTTTTGTAGCATCAGATGATGTTTTGCGTGCCATCAGTTTTATGATCATAAATACCATGGGCGAATTTGGCCAGCCCGAGAATTTTCTCGGTCAATTGGATGATTCTGAATTCATCCTTGTTGTTCCGCCATCTGATCTTCCCTTAATGAGGGAAAAACTTCGCGTGCGGCTTGAACAATCAATGGAGTATTTTTACCCGATCAAGGACCGGGTGGAAATGGGTATGCATAATAAGCGTCTGAATTCAAAATTTGCAGAGCTTGGTTCGATCAAAAATAAACATACAGATGTGGATCAACTCAAGGCGGAATTGATACGCTTGAAAACATAGGAGTCAGACTTGCAAATCGGAATTGTCACGCCTACATATAACGAAGCGGAGAACCTTCCTAAATTGGTCTCCGCTTTATTTACGCTTCCGCTCAATTTGACGGTTTTGATCGTTGATGATAACAGCCCTGATGGTACCGGGCAATTAGCAGATCAGCTGAAAGAAACGTACCCAGGCCGCGTGGATGTACTTCATCGTCCGGGCAAGATGGGTTTGCGTTCGGCATATCTAAACGGGTTCCAGAAAGTTTTTGATGGTGGGGCTCAAGCTGTTGTTCAGATGGATGCAGATTTTTCCCACGATCCTGCTGCACTGGTTGGAATGTCTAAACTTCTTGAGACTAACGATTTTGTACTTGGCTCCCGTTATGTGACTGGTGGTTCGGTGGATGAACGCTGGTCGGCTGGCCGGAAACGACTCTCTGCATTCGGCAATTTTTACGCACGCACAATTTTGGGATTGCCCTTACACGACGTGACCACAGGCTATCGTATGTGGCGGCGTGAAACCTTACAGAGTATGCCGTTGGAGCGCATTCAATCAAACGGTTATGTTTTTCTGGTGGAAATGGCTTACTTGGCACATTGCCTTGAATATAAGATCGCCGAAGCGCCAATTTATTTTGCAGATCGTCAATGGGGAAAATCGAAAATGTCGATCAAGATCCAAATGGAAGCCGCGTTTCGTATTTGGCAGGTGAGGTGGCATTATCGGGATTTGAAGATTGCCGGTAAAAAAGGCAGGTTGTAAATAATACTTGAAGAGAATCAAAAAGGGCATGAAGTTCATGCCCTTTTTGATTCTTATTGTGAGCGGGCGCGTGCTAGCAGATCGTTTAGCAGGGGACGCAGACCTTGCGGAAAATTTGCGTCGCTGGCTTGAATGGTATGTTGGATCGTACTGGTTTTGACAGTGATGGAATATGCGAATCCATCCGGCGCTGGGGTATTTGTTGGAAGTTCTGTCAGATTTAAGAAATCTGATTCGGCAACGAGCAATTTCAAGGCGTCGGCTTGATCGGGCGGCAGGGTGGCGAGGTCAAGATCCAGGCTGACTTTACGTCCCATGAATCCGCCACTACGTTCGAAAATTATCCGCATCATTTGGCTAACCCTACGGAACGCAGGAGTCCCTTCAAACATCCATCGCCGCCAGGAATTGGGACGGGGGGTATTCCGCTGCCTGAATCTACAACTGCGATACCGACTTCAGTCCAGCCTTTTTTGACACCTATCTGTTCCAAACTGCCTACACCGAAAATTTCACCGGCGGTCTGGAAAGTGAGGTCGGCTACGTTTTGGAAGTTTGAGTTGCTATTCAGTTTTTCTGTGAGAGTTTTGTACCAGATCTGTCCCGCTTTCGCCCAGGCATATCCACCGATCTCGATTGCTGAGACATAAAAAGCATGGTTGATAATGCCAGAGTTTATGTGGACTCCGCCGTTATCCTGACTGGTGGTGAGATAGTCTTTCATGTGCGCGGGCTGCGGGTCTTTGCCGAGCACGGGGTCGTTATAGGCGGTACCGGGCGCCTTCATCGAGCGGATGCCTGCGCCATTGATATTGGCCGTGAACAATCCTTCCCCGATAATCCAATCGGCAGCGTCGGCGGTTTGATCGCGTTGATATTGTTTGACCAGTGAACCAAAGATATCTGAGATGGCTTCGTTGAGCGCGCCCTGTTGATTTTTATAAACAAGATTGGCTTCGTATTGAGTGACACCGTGAGTAAGTTCGTGGCCGATCACATCCAAAGAAATTGTGAAGCGATTGAACAATCGCTCGGATGCAGGCAGGTCTTCATCGCCGTCGCCATAAACCATCTGTTGTCCATCCCAAAAAGCATTATCGTAACCTTTATCATAATGAACAGTTGAATTTAGATTCATTCCATGATTGTCAATTGAGTTTCGACCGAACGCAACCGCGTATAGATCATGAGTCGCACCGCTGCCATCATAGGCTTCATTTACGGCTACATCTGCAACTGGAGCGTCGCCTTCTTTTCGAGCAATTGAGCCGGGTAGATTGGTACCAAATTTTGCATCATACACGGTTCGTTGCGCTGTTCCTGTGGTGGTAATTGCTCCTTTCATCACAGAAGCGGTAATGTTTCCACGTCTATCGCGGATCTGTCTGGAAGCGGCCAGAGTTCTTGCTGCCATATCGCGCTGAGCGCTTGTTCCGCTTTGTACCACTTGGTCGAGCATATGAGGTGGAAGGATACAGAATATTGAATGACGATGGGGCATACTACCTCCTTGGATAATTTAGCTGCTATTTATTACGAGTATACAACTCCGAATTCGACTTTGCAAGGCCCAATTCTTGTGGATTTTTTAACCGTCGAGGCAAACATCCGCTTATATCACCAATAGAATTGTTTTACCACACCAATCTAGGCGGATGGGCTAAGCAGCCAATGCGGGTTAATCCGGGGTTAATGAATTGTTCAAAAAAATAATCCTTTTCCCATCCTTTTAGGTAGTTGTGAGACCCCAAGAGTAATGGTATTCTAAGGAAACTTTCATTATTGCAAGCTTAATGAGGAAATGTAGTTTTTTTCATTCGAAAAGTTCACTCGAATCAATTGTAGACAATTTTGGGTAAAATAACCTATTTGACAAATATGCTCCTTTTTATGTGATAAATGACACTGGTTGTTATTTCAAATTTGCTTAAAATATTATTGAAATTTCAAAAATGCAAACTTTGGCTGACGGACTCAAAACTTCTTAACATCGAAAGGAGGTTCCTGGAAAACTTATAGATCAATTGTTTGGCCGCAAAAATCACAATTCTAAAGATTTTATAAAATATTCTCAAGTTCGCCTTTAATCAAGATTGCCCACTCTTTTTTATACATAATTGGAGGAATTCATGATAAGCAGAAGAGATTTTCTAAAACTTGGCGCAGCAAGCATTAGCGGATTATGGCTTTTGGCAAATAGCGTACAGAAACTGGCAGTGAAAGCCTTTTCTAAAAGCAACGCTTTGAC
>CAIWRB010000017.1 GCA_903914955.1 uncultured Chloroflexota bacterium
CTCTCTTGTTAAGAAAAGTAACGATTCATCACCAAAGAACATCTCTACAACGCCAGCCACGCCAGCAAGCCAAGTGCGGCAACACCGCCAATCAGCACGCCGGTACTGTCTCCCGACGTGTGGCTATCGGCATAGGGATCAGCAACAACAGCATCACCTGTCCAAAAATCATAGCTCGACGTACCTGCATAATGATTTCCTGCCAGATCAACCACCGAGCCATCATCAAGCGTCACAAAATAATGGGTATGGGGATCAAGATCGGATACCGGATTGATAACAAGATTCTTCCCGGCAACTGATACTGAAGCAGACACAACCTCTCCACCAACCGAATCACGGTGAAGCACAATAGCTCCAGTAGAACCTTTCGTGATATCTTCACTGAAAGATAGTATAACATCGTCTTTGAGAGAAACAGTCGTTCCACCATCATTCGGTGTTAAGCTCGGCGCAACACTATCCAAAGCGGTTGCATTTGCCGAAGCAAACATGGCCCCCATATCAGCATAACCCTTTGCAACCAATCCAAGCGCTGCGGCGGCAGATTCTCCCATGATCTGTGTATCGCCAGCGCTGTTGAGATAGAGGTGCACATCAAACACGCCTTTACCCGCTTCAAGCACGCGTCCCAAGTCGCTGCTTAACGGTTCATAGCACGCATAGGGCAGAGGTGAGCCCGCCGGAGCATAGAAGTAGTCGCCGGTGATCGGGTTGTGCCACGCCTTCAGGGCTACGCCACCGGTGGTGACTCCATAAAAATCAACCTTGCCTGGTGTCTGATCTGGAGTGTAACGAGGCGTAACCAAATCAGCCGTCACTTTGACCAGAACACCAGGGTCGTAAATCTGGCCGAGAACAGGATCGTTATCACCAAAGGAGTTATCGGTCAGTATCAGCTCAATACCAACGATTTTGCCATCCTCAATCACAAAATGAGCACCATCATTGTCACTCTGCGGATCAAGCCGGGTGAAGTCGTACCAGCCGGGCGTGGTGATGGGGTTTTGGTGCAGGTCAACAAGCGACAGGTTTGCAATTGCATCAGCCGATACATACTTGATATAGGCATTGGCATCATCGGTTGTCAGCCCCGATGCACGCACATCAATCAGCACCTTGACCTGGGTTCCTGGACGCATATTGTCAATATCGGTCAGCTCAGGAGCTACAGTGCCATCATCTTTACCTGCGATCTCAAAACGAATAGGATCCCAGGGCGTCGTCACCTCAGTGCCATCAACCAGAGTAACGGTATTTGTTACTGTTCCGTTTTCATTGCTCTTTTCGACCACCGTTGTGGTTGAATCGATATCACTGTATTTCTCAACTACAATATTAAGCAGTTGCGAGGTCGCCGAAATGGTGCTGTCGGTAGCACTTTCTACCACACCAATTGAGATAATTGCCTTGCTGTCGGTCAGTGTTCCATTGTTACCTGCTTCAAAATCTGCTTTATGTCTCCATGCGAGGGTAGCCAAAGCGTTCTGGCCGGCATCCTGCTTACCGTCGCCATTCAAATCTCCGATTTTGGCATCGCCAATCCCCTGAGAGGCGGCCAGTGTGCTCAGTGCCTCTTCGGTGGTAGGCATAATGCCATCCTGATCGTAATCATCGTCAAGACCTGACATTGATGTTCCGTTATAAGCGCCATTAACACCATTAAAGATGTAGATCACACCAGTGCCGTCATCACGAATCGTCATCACACCAAGCGAATCATCCGCACCCCGAGTGGCTCTCAGCCCAAACGTCTCTGAGCCTTCTTGAACGGTATCCTGTTCATCAGTGATACTAACTCGAACAAACAAAGAACCAGTGTTCAGAATCTGTCCATTTGAACCATTATAAGTGACCCAGGATGTTCCATTCCAGAATTGAATGTTGTCGTTGCCCGACGAAATGGTCGCCTTGCCATACCCGGATTCCACCTGCAAAGCCAACGTTATTGCACCGGGAGCTCCTGTCACGGTAAAGAGACTGTAATCCGATCCTTCATTAACGACCGGGCTATCAACCTTGATGGTGCGATCATCATTTTTTTGAGCAAAAACGTTTTCTGCTCCGCTGTCGTTAAAAATCGCTCCCGTACCAAAATCGCCGATGATACCACGCGCCGTCACAACATCACGATTACCTGATGGCGTCGCAACCAACGTAAACGTGTGATCTGCCTGATAAACAGCATCGTTAATAATCGGCACCCGAACAAGCAAAACACTGCCGCCTGTCGGTACATTTACAGGTGTTTTGGTCGTATA
>CAIWRB010000018.1 GCA_903914955.1 uncultured Chloroflexota bacterium
CGTTCTTCTTGCCCTCATCCTGTTTGCTGACCAGCAGGTGCGGATAAAGCTTCTGAATAAAGGCAATGGCATCCTGCTTGTATGCGGGCGATTTTTCATCATCGCCCCGATCGCCCGCCACAATGATGTAGGCCCACTTGTGAGAACGACTGTGCACGACGCGATCCCACGCAAGCCAAAGCATACGGGCATAGTGACTGGGTGTTTCGCGATCCTGCCCGACAAACCAATAGGCGTAATAGCCATAATAGGATTTGCGCTCCCCGTCAGCACCGCGATAACTGCGAACCGTTTCGAGAAGGGCAACCTTGAGCGGCTCACGACCTTCCAGGGGGACTTCAATGGTCTGAGGCATAATAACGTTCCAAACGTGCTGATTGACGATGGCATTTCCTTGCCCGACCAGACAGCGCTCCGGACGGTGAATACTGTCGCGCTCTTTACCTGACAACACGATGGAAGCAAATACCTGCTCCGCCGCAGCGTTTGTATAAATTGATTTAACAAACTGAGTGTCATGGGGAAGTGCGTCATATTCAGACAGGCTCATCGTGAAAAGTTTTTCACCGGTCACCGGGTCAATGTTAGGCAGCTCCAGCTCGCTGACACGGTACTGCTTTGGATTTTCTGGATCATGAGAGTAGCGCAGTTCGTCCCCAGCCCACCCGCCATCGAGTACAACCGGCAGTTGCATACGAACCCCGGCCTGGTCGCTTAACGTGACGTCTACGGTGAAGGCCAAAGCCAACGCCGTAATAATGAGCAGACCGATCAGCACTATGTGCGGTGTAAAAGCGCGGATTTCCATTTTTTAATAACCTCACTGAATTCGAGATTTAAGAAACTGCCGATGGCCACCATCGCGGTAATAGAGGCCGTAAAAAGGATGTACCCTGAATAATCATGGTAAAGCCCCAGCGCTAACTTTCCGCCGATCGCCTCAGACACAACGGCAATCGTGACAATGCGGGCGATATTTCCGATAACCGCCAGCGGAATCGAAGACATGAATAGAATCCATTTTTTAAGCGCCGTCTTCTGTGTGAAATAAGCATACACCGCTGTCAGCGCGGTCATGGCCAGCAGTGAGCGCAACCCGCTGCACGGGTCGGCAACATCCATGCCGGTCGGCATGGACGGAATCAAAATGGCCGTTCCGGACCGCACCGCATCAATTCCAATGCCATGCAACATTCCTGTGGCTATTTTGGTGGAAAGAATACGCAGAGGGAACGCCATAACGTCCATAAAATTAAGCGGTATGCAAAAGATCAGGTAGGCACAGGGGAAAATCAGTTTTTTTGCCAACTCCCACCCAAACAGATAAAAAGGAACGCCCCAGATCAGCAAAACAAGACTCGCCAGAGAAAAGTGGGTTTGCTGCATTTTTGCACCCAGCCAGTGTAAAATCAGCGCAAAGATCACCACGCCCAATCCGCGTGAGTCGGTATGCATATCGATTTTGAAAATCTCTTTTCGCTTATACCAGACCACGCCGATACTGACGAAAGGGATGAAGTATCCGTGTGAATAGTCGGCCCCAAATGAAATCGTGTCCTGCCAGCGGGCGAACATCCATTGGAACGCGGAACGGCTGCCGATATTTTCGACGGTATTACCCAGCATATGGAACAGCATAAACAGTAGGCCGATAATCATGGAAGCCAGCCCGATTTGCACCAGTTCCGCCTTATCCAGCGCCCCAAGCCGCCAGCGCTCACTCCAGACCTTAATAGACGACTGATTCTGCATAAAAATCCTCAATTAACAGGGAAAGCCTACCATACAACACGTCAAACCAACAGATTTTTATTGGCCACTTCATCAGCGCGCCTCCCATTGGTAGACAGTTCCGAATATGTCCTGATGAACCATCAACAGGTTCGGTTTAAGCATTTCACCAAAGAGCCGAATTCTCTGAACAGAGGTGGGAAGACGTGCGCTGACCGGAGGAAGCAATTCAAG
>CAIWRB010000019.1 GCA_903914955.1 uncultured Chloroflexota bacterium
GCGGGGAGGGCGGGATTCGAACCCGCGACCGGTTTTAAAGCCGGCACTCACTTAGCAGGCGAGCCCATTCAGCCACTCTGGCACCTCCCCTTTTTTTGTAGTAGCGACTTTTATCATTCGGCTGGTCGCACATGGACAGTTGCTAAAGCTGTCACTACGGGTAATTAGCCTGGCGGAGGGGGTGGGATTCGAACCCACGTTGGTGTGACCCAAACATGTTTTCAAGACATGCGCCTTCAGCCGCTCGGCCACCCCTCCAGGCGAAAGCGATTTTACCACAGGCCTCCTCCAATTGACGGCCATATTGAATTTTTTCAGCCCCCATGCCTGCTTTTGTAAGTAAATTGAGATTGGGTCAGATCAACCCGCGATCTTTTGCAGAGCTTTACCAAGTCTTGCCACTTCTTCGAGCGTGTTGTAATGCGCTGCGCCAACGCGCAGCATGCCGCCGTTATCTTCGAGGCCTAAACGTTCAGTTATATTGATGGCGTAATAATTTCCATCCCAGACATAGATTCCTTCCTGGGCTAATTTTTCAGCAATAACCCGCGGATTCATATCCTTTAATCGGAAGGAGAATGTTGCCACGCGATCTTCGAGGCGACGGACATCGGTTAGGCCGTATATTCGTAATCCGGGAACAGCTTCCAGCGTGGAAAGAAGCGCGCGTCCAAGTTCAAATTCGTAGGCGCGGATGGCGGTCATTCCTTTTTTCAGTTCCAGTCTGCGTCCTTGATAGCCCTTTTCTTTTAATCCCTCAATGTAGCTTTCGCCAAACTCCTTGCCGATCCATTCAAAATATTCGATGGCTCCAAGCACGCCGGCGATGCCTTCGTGATTTTGTGTGCCGGTCTCGAATTTTCCCGGCAGGCTGTTCGTTGCGGGTCGGACTTTGTATGCAAATAAATTTTCAAGCAGAACATGTTTGCCGTATAAAATTCCCGCGTGCGTGCCAAAAAATTTATAGGCGGATGAGATCAGAAAATCGCAATCCAATTTTTGCACATCGATCGGGCCGTGCGGTGCGTATTGAACTGCGTCAACATAAACCAGTGTGCCGGCAGCGTGCGCCATCTTGATGATCTTTTCAATCGGGTTGATGGTGCCAAGTGAATTGGATGCGTAGCCTACAGCCAGCAGACGCGGCTTTCTGTCCAAAGCCTTTTGCAAGTCATCCAGTTTCAATGTGCCATCTTCCACGTCAAAATCCACCCAGTTGACTTTGACGCCCCGATCCTGCGCGGCCAGTACCCAAGGAGTTACGTTGGCATCGTGGTCGAGGCGGGTCACTACGATCTCATCGCCTTCATTCCAATCTCTTGAAATTGAACGACTGATATGAAGCGTGAGCGTGGTCATGTTGTTGCCGAAGACGATCTCTTCAGATGATGGTGCGTTGTAGAAATCTGCCATGGCGCGACGGGATTCATCCAGGACCAAGTCAGATGCGATGCTGGTAGCGAATGCGCCTCCATGATTTGCATTACATTCGATCAGATATTTATTGATGCGGTCAAGCGATTGTTTTGCAATTTGTGTTCCGCCGGGATTATCAAAAAAAACATCAGGACGATTCAAGGAAGGGAATTGCTTGCGGATCAGGCTAAGGTCGAGGGACATGAAAAACTCCTTTGTTGAAATTCATACCAAGAGATTGTATACTAAAATTGTACCCTACACAAAAGGAAACAATTTGTTTAGCAGGATATTGCAGACATTCCTGCTGTTGTTTATTGTTCGTTAGCGCGGCGTTCCGCTTCTAAAAATTCCTCGGGCGTATTTAGATTCCAAAAACATAAACCTGACGGGTTCAATGATTTAATTTCATCAGGATTCAAAGTCCGTACTTTAACTTTTTGAAACCATGAGACGACCTTCCATTGATCCGCGGCGATTGCTGATTCGATCGCAGGCAGACAACTTTCGCGGCGATATAATGCGTGGAATGGTTCATAGCCTTCGTCAGTTTTTGCGATGACGACATCCAAATCTTCCTCGAGTATTAGGCTGTGCGCACCTTCGAAGAATTTTGTGCTGGCGAAGGGCATGTCGCAAGCCACCACCGCCACCAGCGGAGAATTGGCAGACGCGATGGCAGTATAGAGTCCGCCCAAAGCGCCACGCCCCGGCTTTAGGTCAGCTGCGAGGTGGAGATTAAGGAAAGCATATTCGGCGGGACGATTCGTCGTTACAATGATCTCATCTGCAATTGGAGTCAACCGTTCGATCACACGTTGAATGAGCGGCCTGCCAAGAAAAAGTTTTAAGGCTTTATCCTCGCCCATGCGTGAGGATGCGCCGCCCGCTTGAATGACTACAGTTATCATGGATATATTATAGATGAGTTCACTGGCAAATGTATTGGATGATCTGACCGTTGAGGGAGAGCTGTATGAATCTCTTTCAGACAAAGAGGTGCGTTGCTATGCGTGCGGACATCGCTGCCTGATACGTGAAGGCAGGCGCGGAATATGTCAGGTGCGATTCAATTCGGATGGAAAGTTACGCGTGCCCTGGGGATATGTGGCCGCTTTGCAAAGCGACCCAATTGAGAAGAAACCTTTTTCACATGTGCTGCCCGGCTCGAACGCGTTGACGTTTGGAATGTTGAACTGCGATTATCACTGCCCTTATTGCCAAAATTTTATAACTTCGCAGGCATTGCGTGACCCGTCTTCTGATATTGCGGGGCAGTTTGTTAGAAAGATAACGCCTGTTCAAATAGTGGAATATGCAAAAAGAACAAATGCAAAAGTGGTTGTCTCTTCATACAACGAGCCGCTAATTACAAGTGAATGGGCTGTTGAGATATTCAAACAGGCAAAGTCAAATGGATTGATGTGTGCTTATGTATCCAATGGAAATAATACTCAAGAAGTGATGGAGTATATACGCCCGTATATTGATGCATATAAGATCGACCTGAAATGTATGAGCGAAAAAAACTATCGCACTCTCGGCGGGACATTGCAAAACACGTTGGATGGGATCAAACGTGCACGCGATCTTGGGTTATGGGTGGAAGTGGTTACTCTGGTGATCCCTGGTTTCAATGATTCAAACGAAGAGTTATGGGATGCAGCGCGTTTTCTCGCAAATTTATCTTTGGATATTCCCTGGCATGTGACGGCTTTTCATAAGGATTATAAAATGACCGCGCCTGAAAATACAGACTCTAAAACATTGATCCGCGCGGCTGAGATCGGGCGTGAAGCGGGCTTGAGATATGTATACGCGGGGAATTTACCGGGCAATGTCGGAGAGTATGAAACTACCCATTGTCCACAGTGCAACAGTCAGCTTGTGAAGCGAAGCGGGTATATCATCCTGCAATATGAAATAACAGGTGAGGGGGATTGTCCAAACTGCGGTGAAAAGATCGCGGGGCTGTGGCATCCGCAAGTCGCACAGGTTTTGTTGAATCAGACGGGGCGGCCTGTGTCTTTGTAACAGAAGCAAATTGACAATTTCATCCTTTCCCTTTTGTTGTATAATCTGGGCTTGTCGGGAGTACATGAGGAGCGTTATCTATCCTCTATTCTCCATAATCCACTATTTCTCTAAGGAGGAGAAACGTGAAAAAAAACCTATCTGTTCTACTTTCGCTGGTAGTACTTGCGAGTATTTTGCTCGCAGCTTGCGGTGGTACTAAAGCCACCGAAGCCCCCGCTGTCGCTACTGAAGCACCCGCAGCCACCGAAGCCCCCGCTGTCGCTACTGAAGCACCAGCAGCTGTATTCAAGACCGCGACCGGTGCCTGGTCTCAGGAACCTGATAATATCATTCCGTATTTCACCCAGATGTCTTATGCGATCTGGATTGCTCAATTAACAATGGTCGGTTTGGGCGAATGGGATGACCAGGGTAACTTTGTGACCGAATTGGGCGCTGAAGTTCCTTCTGCCGATAATGGCGGAGTCTCTGCTGATGGTTTGACCATCACCTGGAAACTTAAGCCCGGCCTCAAGTGGTCCGATGGCGAGCCCCTCACTTCTGCTGATGTGAAGTTCACCTGGGAAGCTGTTGTCAATCCTGCCAATGCACCGCTCAGCCGCGTTGGTTACGAAAAGATTGTCAGCATTGATACTCCGGATGACACCACTGCCGTAATCAAGTTCAGTGAACTTTATCCCCCGTGGCAGACCCTCTTCACCCAGGGCCCGAACAATTCCGGCTCCCTTCTTCCCAAGCACATTCTTGACGGCAAGACCGCTCTCGAGAGCGATCCCTTCATTCATCAGCCGACAGTTGCTTCCGGTCCTTTCGTTATTTCCGAATGGGTCGCTGGCGATCACATGACCCTCGTCCGCAACGACAACTTCTACGGAAGCCGCCCAAACTTGGATCAGGTCAACATCAAGTTCGTACCGACTCCTGAAACTGCTCTCGCCGCCCTGCAAACTGGTGACATTGACTGGTATCCGGATTTCTCCGAATCTGACATTACAACCGTTGGCGCACTCGAACCCGCCATTCACCTCAAGGTGGTTCCTGGTGCTGATTTCGAACACTACTTCTTCAATGAGGGCACAACCGCTGGCGTAGATGGCAAGGGTAAAGCTGATGTTAATGGCTTCTGCCCATTCAAGGATGTAAGAGTCCGCAAGGCCATTACCCTCGGTATTGATCGCCAGGCCTTTGTAGACAGCCTTCTCGCTGGCAAGACTACCATCCCCGCCACCCAGTGGCCGAACTCTTCCTGGTCAAACAGCAACCTTACCCCGGATGCTTATGATGCTGCTGCCGCTGGTGCTTTGCTCGACGAAGCTGGTTACAAACTTGGCGCTGATGGCATTCGCTCCGGCCCATGCGATGGCAAGGAAACAAAACTTTCCTTCAACTTCGACACAACCGACAAGCAGATCCGTGTGGATATTGCCCTCGCGGTGCAGTCTGACCTCGCCAAGATCGGCGTTGAATTCAAACCCAATCACACCCCCGGCGGTACTTTCTTCGCTGGCTACACCGATAGCGGCATTATGCCCACCGGCAAGTATGATATGGCTGGTTACACCACCGGTTTCTATCCCGATCCAATGACCGGCGTGATGGATAGCTATTCCTGTGCCACCGTGCCAAGTGCGGCCAACCCCTCTGGAGCAAACAACTACCTTATCTGCGATCCTCAATTAGATCCTTTGTTGGCTGCTGTTAATGCCTCCGCAGATCCCGCTGTCCGCAAGACCGCTTTGGATGCAGTTCAGAAGTACATCTTTGATCAGTATTATGTGATCATGATGTATTCCCGCGCCAACGTATACGGCTACGTGGACCGCTTCGTGCCCGCTGCCTTCGGCTTCTATAGCAACATGAACTGGAACGCCGAACTCTGGGATGTCAAGTAAGTCGTAAGTCTCGATTAAAAAATGAGAGGCAGGAAATTTCCTGCCTCTCATACTATAACCTGACCAGCTTTATCTAGGAGGCCGCTTATGTGGGCTTATATTGCGAGAAGATCCATTCAAGCGCTTTTTACGCTTTTGATCATCACAGTATTATGTTTTATTCTCACGCGTCTTTCCGCTGATCCGCTTGCACAATATGCCACCAATCCAAACATGTCTGCGGCAGATAAGGAAGCGCTTCGTGAACGCTTGGGATTAAATCAGCCCATGCCAGTGCAATATTTGAAATGGCTGGGGTTGGCAGTTCATGGGGATTTGGGTAATTCTTTTTTTTCAAAGCAACCTGTATCATTAATGATCTCCCAACGTTTACCTAATACTTTAAAATTGATGTTAACGTATGAAGTTGTTACGATCGTCATATCCCTGCTGCTGGGCATTATCTCAGCCGTCAGACAATATTCTATTCTTGATAATGTAATAACAACTTTCTCATTTATTGGCTTTTCGATGCCGATCTTTTTTATCGCGCTGGGCGCGATGCTCATTTTTGCGGTTAAATTTAAAGAGTGGGGATTCCCCTATTTACCTACCGGGGCGGATATATGGGATCAGAAGGATCCCACACAATATATTAAACATATGATTCTGCCTGTATCATGCCTCGTTATCATTGGAACAGCAGGATATGCACGATTCGTTCGTACCAGTATTCTCGAAGTTCTTGGGCAGGATTATATTCGTACAGCTCGCGCCAAGGGTCTTAGCAATCGGGTGGTGCTTTATAAACACGCCTTGCGAAATGCGGCGCTTCCGCTCGTTACTATCATTGGTTTGGATATTCCGGGTTTGCTTGGCGGTGCTTTGGTCACCGAATCAGTTTATGCATGGCCGGGTATGGGACGCCTCTTCTGGGAGTACGCACAGCGCGGTGATTTTCCCGTAGTGCTTGGAATATTATTGATCATATCAAGCGCTGTTGTGATTTTCACGATCATCACCGATGTGGTGTACACATTTGTTGATCCACGTATCCGTTTAAACTAATTTCTGGAGTTTGATATGTCCTCTTCTGATATTGCCATTCTCAAATCTGAACCTATCGCTCCTCCTCTTACGCCTCAGCAGTTGATCTTGCGGCGTTTCCGCAAACATCATTTGGCGATCTGGGGAATGGTTGGATTCGGATTGCTGTTGATCTTTATCGTTGTTGGCTCCATTCTAGTTACTGACAAAAAAGCCAATGAAGTAGATCTTAAGTCGCGCTTAAGTCCACCAAATCAATTGCATTGGATGGGGACAGACAGCACCGGCCGTGATATTTTCGCCCGCATGATCCACGGTGGACAAATATCCTTGATGGTTGGTTTCCTTTCTGTTTTATTTTCGGTCAGTGTGGGCGCAGTGGTCGGTGGCGTTGCTGCCTACTATGGCGGCTGGGTGGACACCGTATTGATGCGCTTCACAGAAGCAATGCTTTCCATCCCCTCTTTATTTTTATTGATCGTGCTGGGAAAATATCTTGGCAGGGATGTACAAACCATCATAGTATTCGGGCAAAGTTATAGTGGAAGTGTTGGTATCGTGATCGTGGTGATTGGCGCCACTTCATGGATGTACCTGGCCCGTATCGTACGCGCCAACGTGCTATCCCTGCGTGAAATGGATTACATTTCTGCATCAAAGTCATTGGGCGCGACTGACATGCGGATTTTCTTCCGTCACCTCATGCCGAATACTATGGGCGCGATTATCGTTTCATCCACACTGGGGTTGGCAGGCGCGATCCTGAATGAGGCGTATGTCTCTTTTCTGGGATTGGGCGTACAACCCCCCACCGCTTCATGGGGAAATATGCTCACCAGCGCGCAATCTTTCATTCAGCGTGGAGCATGGTGGATGTGGGTTTTCCCAAGTGTTTTCATCATTATAACGATCTTATGTATCAACTTGATCGGTGACGGTTTGCGCGATGCTTTCGATCCGCGCAGTAATCGTAATATCTAAAGAATTCCCGCCAACTGAAAATTAACCCTTAAAAGTAAACACAAAAAGCGCTCCAGCGATTTTCTCGCTGGAGCGCTTTTTGTGTCAGAGAACCCAGAAGTGACGTCAACGTGTTGACCCAGGTAAACATCGAAATAAAACTGAGCAATGCAAACTCACAATGCAGGTTCTTTTGATCCTGTTGATCGACCCAGGTCTACAATACTCCAGGATGGTAAACTATCTAAACTAAAAAGAGGCGAAATGAAAAATATAAAAACATCAAAAACAATTCTTGCTTGCCTATTAATATTCTCCGCGATCGCAGCCTGCAATCTGTTTACCGCCGCACCAAATTCCAGTCCACAACCGCCAGCGAGTACAGCAGTCCCCACGATCATTCCTGTGGAAACAGCCGTGGAGGTAAGCGCCGGCTCATCTGGATTGGGGGATTCGCTCTATCCTGGTTTTGGAAATGGCGGCTATGACACGGTGCGTTACACGCTGGACATTACAGTAAACGATGTTGCTACAAGCGACCTGACCGCCATTGTGACCATCGAAGCAAATGCGACTCAAAACCTGGGCAGTTTTAACTTGGATTTCAACGGTTTTGAGATCTCCGAATTAACAGTCAATGGTGAACCTGCTGAGTTTTCACGCAAGGGACAGGAGCTAACGATCACTCCATTCAAACCGCTTATTGAAAATGAGTTGTTTACGGTTGTTATAAAATACAGCGGCTCACCGGAAGAAATGCAATCTGTGGCATTGCCAGTTCAAACGGGCTGGGTGAAGGCGGGGGACAGAAGTTTTGTTATGAGCGAACCGGACGGCTCCGCAAGTTTTTATCCCGTCAACGATCATCCGCTGGATAAGGCATTCTATACATTTCGCGTGACTGTTCCAAAACCGTATGAAGTTGCGGCAAATGGCCTGTTGACCGCAACCATCGAAAATGGCGATACAACAACCTATCTCTTTGAATTGCGCGACCCCATGGCAAGTTATCTCGCCACGATCAACATTGACAAGTTTGAAATTGAAACCATGAAATCGGAAAACGGAATCCCGATCCGAAATTATTATTCGACCAGTCTGCCCAAAAGTTATCGCGAGCCGTTTGCCCGTCAGGGTGAAATGATCGATTATTTCAGCGATATCTATGGTCCCTATCCCTTTGAAGTGTACGGCTCGATGATGATGGATACCGAATTTGGCTCGGCACTTGAAAACCAAACCCTCTCCATTTATGGCACCGACATGATCAATTTTGATGATATGGAAGAGACAGAGAGAACCGTGGCTCATGAACTGGCTCACCAATGGTTTGGCGATAGCGTCAGCGTGGCCGATTGGAACGAAATTTGGCTCAACGAGGGATTCGCAACCTATTCTGAAGGCTTATGGATCGAGCATATCAGCGGACGCGATGCGCTCGACGAGTGGATAAAATTAATTTATGCAGATGTAGCCAAATTTCCGGAATATTATCCCCCGCCAGGCAACCCGCCTGCAGATGATCTCTTCAACGGTGGCGTGTATGAACGGGGCGGCCTGACTCTCCACGCTCTGCGGCTTGATGTCGGTGATGAAATCTTCTTTAAAATTATGAAGACATATTATGACCGTTATAAAGGCGGAAACGTCACGACTGATGATTTTCTCGTCGTGGCTAATGAGGTGAGTGGAAAAGATCTGACAAATCTTTTAGATGACTGGTTATACAGCGAGCAACTTCCGTCCATCCTAGAATTGGGGTTGGGTGCAAAGTAAAAGATTTTGTTATAAAAAACTTCCGCAGAAAAGACCCTGCGGAAGTTTTCATTTAATCGTCACGTTTAATTATTCGCTTACAAACCAGCGATTGCGACCGCTCCTTTTCGCTTCATACATGGCGTTATCTGCGCGATTAAGCAACGTGTCCCAGGTTTCCATTCCACTTCGTAATTGAGCGATGCCAATGCTCACGGTAACGGTTATGGAATGTCCTTGAATATGGGATGTAGTCTCACTGATCTGCTTGCATAAACGGGAGGCTTGTTTGGTGGCGGCAGTCAGATCCGAACTCGGTAAAAGGATGAGAAATTCCTCGCCGCCGTACCTCCCTGCTAAATCAGGTTGGCGGGTATGATCGCGTAAATTGTATGCAACCTGTCTTAAGACTTCATCACCCACCAAATGTCCATAAGTATCGTTGACGCTTTTAAAATGATCAATGTCCAGAACAGAAATTGTTAGCAGGGTATTGTATCTCTCGGCGCGCAGAACTTCATCCTGAAGTTCCCGTACGATCATGCGTCGGTTGAGCAGAAAGGTCAACGGATCGATCTGCGCCACCTCCTTGGCTTGCACCATGACTGATTCCATCTCGACCTGTTTATTGCGGGCTATTTTTTTTGTAAAATCACTTTCTATCTGAAAAAGTTTTACACGCCTGCCCAGCCGCTCGATAATTTCCTGAAAATCAGAATCTGTTTCGACCTTTTCTGCAATAAAGAGTATTCGTTCGTCTTGCATGGGGATCAACGTACAAGTGCAATATCGCGGTTGCTCTTCTCCCTGCTGTGTCAGCCCTGCATTCCAACGCTGACGCACCTTTGAATTTAGGTTCATAAGGAATTGATGTTTATCAGTTGTGGGGAAGAAGTCCCCCATTTTATTTGCCGAAGGATATATTATTTTATAGGATTCAAAAGCGCCATTCCAGGATATCAGAGTGCCGTCGCTTTCCATCAGGACTACCATGGCGCGGATATTCTCTAATAGTTCCCCAACGTAACTTGGAGAGATCAATTGCTCCAATTTTCCCATAACACCATTTTAGCTTATTCAGAGTGAATTTCCACCCTCTTATCAATTTTAACGGCATAAAACTAGCGCGGGCCTTTTCTGCCAAATTGACGTTCCAGTGCATCCACAGACAAATGGATCATCGTGGGTCTGCCGTGTGGACAGGTGCGCGGAGAGGCGCAGGCTTCGAGATCATTTAACAACGCGCGCTGTTCCTCGCTCGTCAGAGTCTGCCCGCCTTTAACAGCCAGCCGCTTGCAGACGCGCGCCGCGAGTTTCGCTTCAACCTCAGTCTGTAATGGCGCTTCATCCTCTTCAAAATCTTCAATCAGCGCGCGCAAAGCAGATGATGGATCGCCGCCTGCAAACAATACTGGCATGGCGCGTACTTGAAATGTATTCGCGCCAAATTCTTCCACTTCAAAACCAAAATGATTCAAGAATGGCAACTGTGATGTCAACATCTTCGCAGATTGCGGAGGCAGAGTCACAACTTCGGGCGTGAGTAATGACTGAGATGGAATACTCTTCTGGTCATGCTGTGCCATCAACTTTTCGAACAAAACGCGTTCATGTGCCGCATGTTGGTCAATGAGATATAAGCCGTCTGGTCCCTCGGCGACGATATAAGTAGATCCAATTTGACCGATGAGCCTTAATAAAGGAACACTGGCGAATGTTGCAGGCTGTAAGTTTGAAGATTTGCTCTCCACGTTCTGCGACGGATCATTGTTTACTGATAAATCATCACTTGAAAGCGCCGCACTCCAGTCGATCCCCACTTCCCTTCTTTCCATCGAAGCGGAGCGCGCGCCCCATAATTGAGGTGAGACAGACGCCACGGGCGTATATGCCAATAATGCTTTGCGCGCTGAACGTTGCATAAAACTAAAAATCTTATCCTGACTTCTAAACCGCACTTCCGCTTTTGTGGGATGTACATTCACATCCACATCCTCGGGAGCGATCTCCAGAAATAAAGCTGTAAGCGGATAACGCCCTACCATCAATAAGGTGTGATACGCCTGCAAGAGGGCCGTGGTCAAAGAGAATTCCTGCACCCAGCGCCCGTTGACAAAGAATGTAATTTCTTTTCGATTGGAGCGTGTCAATGATATCGGGCTGATGAATCCTGTCAGAGATAAACCCTCCTCGATCGCCATTACTTCGAGCATTTGTTTCGCCACATCCACGCCATAAAGCGCGGCGAGTATGGAACGCCTGTCGCCGTCGCCCGCAGTTTGCAAAGTGGATTGATTGCCATCGGTTACTTTGAAGCGCACATTCGGATATGCCAGCGCATAGCGTGTGATCAAGGAATCGATCGCGCGTCTTTCGGTGACATCTGTTTTCAAGAATTTCAAACGCGCGGGTACATTGTAAAATAAATTTTCCACGCGCAGAACTGTGCCGATGGGTGCACCAATTTTTTCAACTTTACCAGAAACGCCGCCATCTATTTTTAGGCGCGCACCTTCTTTTGCGGATTCAATGCGCGAGGTGATGGTCATCTGTGAGACGGATCCGATCGAAGCGAGAGCTTCGCCTCGGAAGCCCAATGTTGAAATATGGAACAGGTCTTCGGACTGAATCAGTTTTGAGGTCGCGTGACGCGCAGCGGCCAACTCCAATTCGTTCGCTGGAATCCCATGTCCATCATCTGCCACCTCGATCAGAATTCTGCCTGCATCCACAATTGAAATGGAAATGTTTTTCGCGCCGGCATCCAGCGCGTTTTCAGTTAATTCTTTCACGACAGAAGCGGGGCGTTCAACGACCTCGCCCGCCGCGATTTGCGAAGAGACCTCGGAAGATAAAAGACGAATAGGCATTGGCAGATTATAATCTGCCAATGCGATTCACAACTATTTTCTTCGATCTTGACGATACACTTTATCCATCGAATGCGGGTTTATGGAAAGCCATCAAAAACCGCATGAGCGATTATATGCGCGAGCGTATGGGTATTCCCGAAAAAGATATCGGGCCTTTGCGTGAAAAATATTATTTGCAATACGGCACGACCATGCGCGGTTTGCAGAAACATCATGAAATTAATGCAGATGATTTTCTGGCATATGTACATGATTTGCGTCTGGAAGATTATCTGACTCCCGATCCACAGCAACGCTCGATTATCGCATCACTCCCAACCCGCAACCTGATATTTACCAACGCTGACATTCCCCACGCTGAAAGAGTGCTCGCCGCGCTCAACCTGCGTGATCTATTCTCCACCATTGTGGATGTGAACAGTGTCGCGCCATACTGCAAGCCCATGCCTGAGTCATTTGAGATCGCCATGAAAATTGCAGATGAGAGCGATCCTGCGCGCTGTGTGATGATCGATGATCTCAAACGCACCACGCGCGTCGCACAGGAAGCGGGCATGTTCAGTATTTTATTTGGCGCGACAGCCGTCGACGAAGACGCCAGCGCAAGCCTTTCAGACTGGGGCGGCTTGGTGAATATATTGGCGGCGCAATAATCATGGAAGCAAACAAAGCTGTGATCGGCGCTCTGCTCTTTATCGTCCTTGTGATCGGAGCGAACTTTATCATGTATGCCATTGCGCGCGGCGCGGCAAAATCGGATCAGAAAAGCTTTCTGGAAACGATCAGCAAATCGCTGAGCACATCCACGCAGAAGAAGGATAACTCGATGGATGAGCTCCGTAAAAAAATTGAGGAATTGGAAAAGAAAGACCCTAAAGGTTTTTGAAATCTTTAGGGTCTCGTATTCTTACACAAATCGTACAAAGGATTCAGCAAATATTAATCCCTGAGTGGTATCTTCTTATGAAGATAATGCTAAAAACTGGAGGCTATTTTGAATAAAACTTTAAAAACTATTTTAGTTGTACTGGTCGTGATCGTGATCGCGCTAGGCTCATTTGCCGGTGGATTCGCGACCGGGCATCTCCTGCCCATTTCAGGTTTGCCTGGTTTGCAGTTACCCAGCGTGGAAGCGCCTGCTACTACAGCGCCTGAGCAACTATCAGTCACACCCGCAGAATTACAAACCACTTTCGCCCCTTTTTGGGAAGCGTGGAATCTTGTCCACCAGAATTATGTAGTTCAACCGGTCGACGATGTGCTCTTGATGCAGGGTGCAATTAACGGAATGATGAACACGCTTAAGGTTGGGCGCAATTATTTTTATGACCCCAAACAACTCGAAGAATCGAATGCCGCATTGAACGGCAAGGATTACGAAGGCATTGGAGCCTACGTTGATACCACTACCGAATACCTGACTGTCATCAGCCCCATCAAAGGCTCGCCCGCCGAGAAAGCCGGCTTGCGCTCCGGTGACCAGATCATAGCGATTGATGGCGTGGATATGACCGGCATTTCACCGGAAGAAGCGCGCCAGAAAGTGCTCGGGGCTGACGGCACGGAGGTTACTTTGACGATTCTTCGCAAGGGCACAAAGGTTCCCTTTGATGTGAAGATCACCCGCGCCAAGATCGTTACCCCGCTTGTTGAATACGAGATGCGCCCCGATGGGATCGCTTACATACGCCTGGTTACTTTTGGCGAAACCGCTGACATAGAGTTAAAAAAAGCCATCGATGAAATGCTTGCCCAAAACCCGAAGGGTTTGATCCTTGATCTGCGCAATAATGGCGGCGGCTATCTTGAACAGGGCATTTCGGTCGCATCTGAATTCCTGCCGAAAGACAAGGTTGTTGTCTTTGAAAAATTTGGAGATGGCACCCGTACTACATACAAATCGATTGGAGGCGGTTCCGCGACAGAAATTCCATTGGTGGTGCTTGTTAATGAAGGTTCAGCCTCCGCTTCAGAAATCGTCGCAGGCGCACTTCAAGACTATGGCCGCGCCAAACTGATCGGCACACGAAGTTATGGCAAAGGTTCTGTTCAAAGTTTTATCCCTCTTCAAAATGATCAGGGCGCTGTTGGCATCACGATGGCGTTGTGGCTTACCCCCAAAGAACGAGCCATTGACCATCTTGGCCTTGCGCCTGATATTTTTGTAGAGTTCACGGATGCTGATTTTGCTGCGGAGCGTGATCCGCAATTGGATACAGCCGTCCAGGCACTGCTGGCAATTGTCAACGGAAGTCCGTTGCCGACCTCCATGCCGACTCCTGTTCTTACTCCCACGCATGTTCCTGCGCCTTAATTCATAAGGCAAAATATAAAGGAGAGTACCACTATGTTTTTTTTCAACCCAACCTACCTGATGTATATGCTCCCCGCTTTCATACTCATGGGACTTACATCCTGGTATGTGAAATCAGCCTATAACAAATGGAGCCGTGTGCAAGCCTCGAGCAGGCTCACCGGTCAGCAGGCCGCGCAACGATTAATGAACGCGGGAAATTTGTACGGCGTTCAAATTCAAAGCACAGCCGGCAATCTGACCGACCATTACGACCCGCGCAATAAAACGCTTTTTCTTTCACAGGGCGTTGCCAATGTTGCATCGGTGGCGTCGGTCGCCATCGCGGCGCATGAGCTTGGTCATGCCATGCAGGACGCGGAGGAATATTTCCCACTGCGCTTCCGCTCCGCGCTGGTGCCGATCGTCAATATCGGCTCGAACCTCGGTTGGATCTTGATCATGATCGGCCTAGTCCTTCGTTATACCGAAATCGCCTGGCTGGGTGTGATCGTCTTCGCCGGAGGCGCGGTCTTCGCACTGGCAACTTTGCCCGTGGAATTTAACGCATCAGCCCGCGCGAAGCAGCTGCTCGTGCAAACCGGCATCATCCAAACTGACGAAGAAAGGCGCGGTGTCAACGCTGTGCTCAATGCTGCCGCGTTGACGTATGTCGCAGGATTGGTCACTGCAATTTTGCAATTGCTATATTATGTTACACTCGTCAGCGGCGGGGGTCGGCGAAGAGGCTGACATTCATAGAATTGCCCTGCACTCACAAAAAGGCAGACGTATAGTCTGTCTTTTTGTTTTTTTTATGTATAATAACTATCTATGAAGAAACTCTTTGTCATTATTGTCGTTTTCCTGGGGATTGCAGTTATAGCAATTAGTTTTAGTGAACTTGAAACGATCATCAAAACACTGCAACACGCACATTTGGGATTTTTTATTCTTGCAATTTTGTTTCAATTCACGTGGTTCGTCTCCACGGGAAGAATGTACCAGTCGATCTACCATCTGCTTGGCATAGACGAATCGATACTCACGCTGAGTCGTATTGCCACAGCGGCGAATTTCATCAACGTAGTGGCGCCCACTGCAGGCGTAGGAGGTATCGCGCTCTTCGCGTCCGAAGCGCGCAGGCGTGGACATCCCTCCGGGAAAGTGACTGTCGCTGCGGCTTTATTTCTTCTGCTTGATCAAGCTGCTTTTTTGAGTGTGCTGGCCGTGGGATTGATCGTGCTTATTCGGCGCAATGATCTTACCGCGGGCGAGATCTCGGCTTCGCTCTTCCTGCTTGGCATTGCCATAAGTTATGCGTTTGTTCTTTATGTCGGGTATCGTTCGGAAGAAAAACTGGGTAACCTATTGGCAAAAATAGTGCGGATCATCAATCGCATTGTCAATATTTTTCGCAAGGGAGAATACCTGAGCGAAACCCGCGCGCACGAATATGCCCACGAAATATCGGAAGGCTTTGCCGGGCTTACTGAAAAACCATCCAGCTTGATCAGGCCAGTCTTATGGGGAATTTTGGACAAGGTTCTGCTGATGTGTGTTCTTATCTGCGCATTTCTATCTTTTGAAGTACCTTTTTCGGCAGACACCATTATCGCCGGCTTTTCGATCGCATATCTTTTCCTGATCGTTTCACCTACGCCTTCCGGAATCGGCATTGTCGAAGGACTGATGCCGATCGCGCTTACCTCATTAAGCGTAGACTGGAGTCAGGCTGTGTTGATCACTCTCACGTATCGTACCGTCACATTTTGGGTGCCGTTCGGCATCGGCGCATTGGCATTCCGTTCCCTGCATACAGGCGGTGAAGAACCATCAGCAGTTTGAACATGATTCAATCTTTGCTCGACTATTGGAAACAGGATCAGAACACCGCGCCGAATTTTTCTGCGTGGAACACGACTCCGCCGCGCGCAGCGCAAACGCATCCCTTTCCGAGTGATCTGCCTGCCCAGCTTCGAGAGGCATTATCCACCCGCAACATTGACCGCCTCTACTCCCATCAACTCTCTGCGTGGATAAATTCCCGCGCGAAAAAAAATATCATCCTCGCCACCGGCACCGCCAGCGGAAAGACGCTCGCGTACAACCTGCCTGTGCTCTCCACGTTGATCGAAAACAACGATTCGCGTGCGTTGTATCTCTTCCCCACCAAAGCTCTTGCCCAGGATCAGTTATCAGTACTTAATGAGCAGTTATCAGTTATAAGACCTCTGATTACTGATAACTTATTACTGACCACTGGCATCTACGATGGAGACACTCCTCAATCACACCGTTCATCCATTCGCAAGAATGCGCGCATCGTGCTCTCAAACCCTGATATGTTACATACTGGAATTCTGCCGCATCATTCCAACTGGAGCGATTTCTTCAGCAACTTAAAGTTCATCATCATTGATGAAGCCCACACCTATCGAGGAGTCTTCGGTTCGCATGTCGCCAATGTCATCCGCAGACTCAAACGCGTGGCGGATTTTTACGGCGCGCATCCGCAGTTTATTCTTGCTTCTGCGACTATTGGAAATCCAAAGGAGCTCGCTGAAAACCTAATCGAAGAAGAATTTGAATTAATTGACAACGACGGTTCCTCACGCGGCGAACGCCATTTTATTATTTACAATCCGCCCGTCACAGACTCCGCGCTAGGTTTGCGAAAAAGCAGTTTGTTGGAAAGTGTGAGACTGGCAAATGACTTGCTCGCTCACCATGTTCAATCTGTTATTTTTACAAGAACGCGCAGAAGCGTTGAAATCATACTCACATACCTTCAAGGAAATCATCCTCAATCGTTAATCGAAAATAGTAAATCACAAATCGCAAATCAAATCAGAGGCTATCGTTCCGGTTACCTCCCAATTCAACGCCGCGAGATAGAGCAAGGCTTGCGCGACGGTTCTGTTAAAACGGTTGTTGCCACGAATGCGCTCGAGTTGGGAATCGACATCGGTGGCTTGGGTGCGGCGATTCTCGTCGGGTATCCGGGCTCCATCGCAAGCGCGCGCCAGCAAGCGGGTCGGGCGGGACGCGGGGATGATCCGGCGGTGTCGGTGCTGGTCGCGTCGCCGAATCCGCTTGACCAATTCCTTGCGCATCATCCTGAATATTTTTTCGGCAGGTCGCCGGAGCAGGCGCTGGTCAATCCGAATCATTTGCTGATTTTACTGGAGCATTTGCGCTGTGCCATGTTCGAACTTCCGTTTCAAAAAGGTGATGGCTTCGGAAGTATCTCTGATGAATTACTCCATGAATATCTCGAATTCCTTGTCGCGAATCAAGACGCGCATTTTTCCAACGAAAAATATTATTGGATGAAAGACTCATATCCAGCCGCGAATATTTCACTGCGCTCTGCATCCGCGCAAAGTATTGTATTGCAAAGTCTGACCGAAGACGGCAGGCCATTGACCATCGGTACAGTCGACGGCGAAAGCGCCGCGTGGATGGTCCACCCCGGCGCGATCTACATGCACGAAGGACAGCAATATTTTGTGCAGGATTTCAATCTTGAACATCAGCTCGCCCAGCTTATTCCCGTCGGCCTCGATTACTACACCGAAGCGCAGAGAAGCTCCGAGATTGAAGTGCTTTCCACCAGTGCTCAATCCGCAGTTCCCGGCGGATTGAAAGCATACAGTGAAATTCAAGTAACGACTCAAGTCGTTGGCTTTAAAAAAATCCGTTGGTTCACGTACGAAAATTTAGGGGAAGAAATACTGGATATGCCTCCGTCCGAATTGCAGACAACTGGCTACTGGCTTTCTCTTTCCGAGGAAACAGTCTCGCATCTGCGCGACGCTGGGAATTGGTCCAACGACCCAAACGACTACGGCTCTGACTGGCCGAAGATCCGCGACCGTGTGCGCGCGCGTGATCAATATAAATGTCAGGTCTGCGGCGCAGTGGAAAGCGGACGTCAGCATGATGTGCATCATAAGATCCCATTCCGCGCTTTTGTGCGTGATGATATGCTGGGTCGTGAGCAGGCCAATCGTTTGGAAAATCTTACAACCCTTTGTCCGGGCTGTCATAAAAAAGTGGAACAAAACGTCCGCATCCGCAGCGGACTTGCCGGGCTGGGATTTGTGCTCGGCAACCTCGCGCCGCTATTCCTCATGTGCGATCCGCGAGATTTGGGAATTCATACAGACCCGGCATGGTCAGCGGTCAACGGTCTACCATCTGTCGTTCTTTATGACCACGTCCCTGCGGGAATCGGATTCAGCCAAAAGCTGTTTGAGATCCATGATAAATTAATTCAACGCGCATATGAATTGGTCAGCGCCTGTGAATGTGAAGACGGCTGTCCCTCCTGCGTCGGTCCTGGCGGCGAAAATGGAATTGGCGGAAAAGTAGAGTCTCTGGAAATACTAAGAAATCTGCAATGACGTCTATAATTGTCTTAACCTAAAAGGAGAAATATCATGCAATGGATCACCCGTTCCCATGTTCACGTTGACCGAGTCGCATGTCCATGGCTCATCACCCGCTTCATAGACAGCGAAGCAGAATTTTTATTCGTACCGTCCAATCAAATAGAGAAGGTTGCCAAAGAGACTGGCGCGATTCCGTATGACGCGCCCGGCGTTGAGCTTGGTCATGTGGACGGACGCTGCTCATTTGAGTCCATCATCGTTAAATATGGATTGAAGGAGCCGGGACTTTTGCGGCTTGCAAAGATAGTCCACGCCGCGGATGTGGATGAGGATATTGATACAGACCCCATCGCGCGCGGACTCGAAGCCATCGCCAGTGGATATAGTCTGCGTTTCCCTGACGACCTCGAAAATATTGAATATCAATTTGAAGTCTACGATGCATTATATGCATGGTGTCGATTGGATGTGGCAAAAACAAAATGACCCATCAACGCGATATCACCCTGCTTTTTTCCACGCGCATCATCCGCTTATTTTGCTATGGATTTCTATCGGTAGTTCTGGCGCTTTATCTCGCCGAAACAGGTTTTGACGAAAGACTCATCGGCCTGCTTTTTACGCTTACACTCGCCGGCGACGCGGGCATCACATTGTGGCTCACCACGCACGCAGATCAGCTAGGGCGAAAAAAAACTCTTTTGATCGGTGCCCTGCTCATGGTTGGAGCGGGAGCCGTGTTCGTCGTCACACATAATATCATCCTGTTAATGGCGGCCGCCATTATCGGCGTCATCAGCCCAAGCGGAAATGAGATCGGGCCATTCCTTTCAGTGGAACAAGCTGGGCTGACTCAATTGATCCCAAATGATAAGCGTACGAAAATTTTCGCATGGTACAACATGGTCGGTTCGTTTGCAACCGCAACAGGCGCGCTGGCGGGCGGATGGCTTGCGAAAATTTTGCAAAGCAGCGGTTGGTCGCAACTCGAATCATATCGCCTCGTGCTGATGGGCTATGGGCTTGGCGGAATTTTACTTTTGATTTTATTCATGGGCGTGTCACCTGCGATCGAAGTGACGGGCACAACAACTCAAATAAAAAAAACACTTGGCTTACACCGTTCACGAAAAGTTGTTTTTAAACTAAGCTCGCTCTTTGCTCTGGACGCGTTTGCCGGCGGTTTGGTTGTGCAAAGCATGATCGCGTACTGGTTCCATGTTAAATTCAACGTGGATTCGGGAACACTGGGCAGTATCTTCTTCGGCGCAAATGTTCTCGCGGGCATTTCAGCACTGCTGGCTGTTCCGCTCGCCGCGAAGATCGGCCTGATCAACACGATGGTCTTCACCCACATCCCATCAAATATTTTATTGATGCTCGTCCCATTGATGCCGAACCTGCCGCTCGCCATTGGACTCTTGCTTGTGCGATTCAGCATTTCGCAAATGGATGTGCCCACACGTCAATCCTACACGATGGCTGTTGTGGCCCCCGATGAACGATCCGCCGCTTCAGGAGTGACTGCCATTGCCCGTTCTGTCGGCGCATCCATCTCCCCCATGTTGACTGGCTTTTTCTTTAGCATTCCAATGTTTTTTAACGCGCCACTTTTCCTCGCGGGCGGACTTAAGATCGTATATGATCTTTTGTTATACAGAGAATTTCGCTCTGTCAAACCGCCGGAAGAAAGCGCGAAGTAGTAAAGTAACAAGTAAATCTCGGAGGCCTTCAAGACCCCCGAGATTTTTTAAGTTATATTCTTTGCGTCGGATTCAATATTAACAACGATGAGCCTTGGATGACCAGCGCGGTTAAGATCGCCGCTCCAAAGGAAATTGCCAAACTTTCCCTTTCGATCAACAGACTCAATACAATAAAGAAACCCGTGAACGCGAACATCCCATAAAGCAGCCCGCGTAAAACATGCGCCGCCGCCGCTGGTCCTTGATGACGATGTGCGAATATCGCCAGAATGGTGACATATAACGGAATGGTCGCCAAGAGTCCTGTCAGTCGTGAACCGATCAACGGCGCGATGCCAGTCAATAAGAGAATAAAACTTGTTCCGATCAATATGCGGAAAGGGATATCCCATTTACCCGGCATTTCCCCGCTTTCTTTTATGGTCGTATCTTTTGGCATGAGCCGCAAACCAAGCACCAGCACTATGCAGACTAGAATAAAAATTGGCAGGAGCGGAAAGGTAAAATTTTGCAAGAGCATCGTGCCTGTCACAAATACAAGCAAACTTCCGGCTATTGCGATCTGCCAGCGGAATTTCACAGCCAACCAGGAATATGTTAAAGCATAAGCAACCAGTGAAAGGCCGCCGCTCAACACGCCCAGCGCAGCATTCGCCGCAAAGGATGGGCTGTGACTAAGCGCGACAAAGAAGATAACCGGCCCGGAAGTAAGCGGCATCCCAACAACCCAGCCGCTGACGGCCGGTCCCCAACGACGACCCGCAAAGCTGGCAGAGCCGATAATGATGGGGGCGAGAATTAATTTCAACACAAAAATATTCATGATTTTCCAACTATTGATTTCATTGTGAGCCGTGCTCCGGGTCTTTGCAGAGAAGCGATCCGCTGGAAATTGTGGATTTGAAAGCCTGCTGATTATACGCTGATGTTTTTCAAGAAAACGGAGTCAAAAGTTGGGAGACTTTTATCTCCACCGACTGGATTCGTCAGACTCCAGAAATCTCTCCGCATGGGGATATAATGCCACAGAGTACTTATCAAATCATTACGCGACCCGATATTGTCATGTGCCGCCCCGCAGATTATGGCTGAAAATCAGCCTGAATTACAAAAACCTACGGGATATTCTGCATAAGGCAACTTAATAGATTTGGCGGAGCTATAAATGAAACGAGGAAAAAAAATTTATTTTATTATGTTGATCGGCATATTGATCCTTACATCGTGTGCGTCTGCAAGCACGCCTGAAATGTACGCCCCGCCTACACCTGTCATTGGTCATCTTCCAACCATCTTTGATATCAATATCGACTCGCCAGCTTCTTCAATGCGTATGAATGACTCGCGCCCAAACATCATCGTCATTCTTACAGATGACCAGCCTTTTCACACTGTCAATTACATGCCCGCGGTAAAAGAACAACTTATGGCTGGCGGGGTTGTGTTCGAAAATGGATTTGTCACCACGCCTCTGTGCTGCCCAAGCCGTGTCAGTATTTTATCCGGGCAATATGCTCACAACCATAAAGTCTATACAGACCGCATGCCGCTGGGTGGCGCGCCAAAATTTGACGACACGACTGGTCTGTCGATCTGGTTACAAGCGGCTGGGTATCGCACCGCGTATTTTGGAAAATATCTGAACGGATATGAAGAACTCTCTCCGCAAGGAGTTGTCCCACCGGGCTGGGATGAGTGGAAGGCATTCCTGGGCAAGAACCTTTCTAACGACGATACCGGCAGTGCGCAATACTTTTTTGATTTCAGCATGTCTGAAAACGGCAAGGAGGTTCCATATCCAAGGTCAAAAGAAAATTTCAGCACAGACGTAATTACAAATGACGCATTAACATTTATCCGCGATGAACGTGATACACCCTTCTTCCTGATGCTTGGTTACTACAATCCGCATTCCCCCTACCTCTCTGCCCCGCGGCACAAGGAAGCATTCCGGGCCGGCAGTGATTACTGGGATTGGATTCAATATCGTCCGCCCAATTTCAACGAAGAGGATATCCGCGATAAGCCTGATTATATTGGAGATCTATCGCCTCTTTCGCCGGAGGAAATTGATACTGCACACAAGCAGATCCTACGCTCTCTATTGTCTGTGGACGATGGTGTCGCTTCAATTTTGACAGCTCTTCAGAAGGCGGGTTTGGATAAGAATACCATCATCGTTTATGTTTCAGATAACGGCCTGACTCTGGGTGACCATCGCTTTGGTGTAGCGAAGAACTGTCCATACGAAGCCTGCGTCAAAATTCCTTTTATCGTCTATGCGCCGGGGTATTACGCACCGCGCACGGATACACATATAGTTGCAAATATTGATCTGGCCCCCACGATTGCAGAATGGGCTGGCGTATCCGCCCCGGGTGCTGTGGATGGGATCAGTATGGTGCCGATCCTTATGGACCCTTCGTCCACATGGCGTAAAGATATTTTGTTCGAGCATTGGCCAACCGAAGAGGGTGTTGGTTCCATGGTCCCGGAGTTTTTTTCCATTAGAACGATGGAATGGAAATACACCGAATACAAAACCGGCGAGGTGGAATTGTATGATCTAGTCAATGATCCATATGAACTTCAGAACATAGCCGGTAAAAAAGCTTATAAGGAAATTCAATCTGAATTGGCTGTGAAGCTGCAAATATTGAAAACAGAATAGGTTAAAAATGATGTTAAAAAAACTTTCCCGATTCCTCAGTTTTACCTCTGCATTCTTCGGTCTGTTGACTCTCATCCGCTCGCCAAAAGGCCGCGCAGGCGGAGCGATTTGGCTGCCAAAATTATGGGCGGGCGCATGGGCGCCGTTCCTCGCCATCGCGGGCGCGCTCGGCGCTTTGATCGGACTGATGCGCGGCGACCGCAAGGCAACTGTCAGCGGGCTGTTTGGCGCTTTTGCCGGGATCAGGCACACGGTCCGCGTGACGAAGCCGCACGATGCATTCGATCTCGCGTTTGGCGAAGCTTGGGAGCAGAGAATCGATCCCGATCTGTGGATGCGCTTATCGCGTCCCTATCAATTGATCCAGCCATCCAAGCCATTCGGACTCTATCAAAAGGATATCGATATCGGCGGCGCGTCGCCTCTATACTGTGACCTGTGGCTGCCCCCATCTGAAGTAAAGCGCACCCGCCTTGGCATTATCTTCCTGCACGGCGGGCTATGGCATTCTCTGGACAAGGATTTTCTTTCACGGCCATTGTTTCAACGGCTTGTAAATCAGGGCCACGTGGTTATGGATGTGGCCTATTCGCTCGCGCCCGAAGCAGATATGAAAAAAATAATGGATGATGTCAAACGCTCCATTATCTGGATGAAGGCGAATGCCGCGCAGCTTGACATTGATCCTGAACGAATTGTATTGATTGGTTCTTCAGGCGGCTCACATCTTGCACTGCTGGCCGCATACACGCCAAATCTCCCAGCGTTTCAGCCAAAGCGATTGAAAGCAGATACATCCGTCCGCGGTGTAATTTCCCTTATGAGTATTTCTGACATGGTTTCATTTTTTCATGAATATGGTGAGTCGAATTCGCGCCAGCCTGAATCCAGTTCGCAGATCACAGAGGATATGCTTGCGCGTGTCTTCGATAAAACCTGGTTGGATAATTTCATGACACGCTCACGCGCATTCCCTGCTTATCGCTATTCGAACATGCCCGGCGGGCCGTTATTGCTGATCAATTTATTCGGAGGAACTTTAAATGAAGTTCCGGAAACATACCGACTTTATTCACCGCTTACCCATGTTGGCGCACACTGCCCGCCGACCCTGCAAATTTGTGGTGATAATGATTTCGCGATCGATGCATCACAAGGTCGGAAGTTGCATCACACCCTGCAAATTGCAAATATTCCTTCTGTATATGTGGAACTTCCAGATACGGTTCACGGCTTCGACCAGTATTTAGGCGTATCTCGCCGCATCGCCCCCGCCGCGCAAGTGGTAACAAATGACATTGAACAATTTTTGGCATTAATGGTTTGAGGAGAAAATAAGCCATGCAATTAATCAGCATCAACATCGGACAGGAACGAACACAGCAAAACGGAAACAAAGTTGAAACGACTGGCATTTATAAAATTCCAACCAACGAGTCTGTTGAGATCAACACGCTTGGAATCAACAAAGATTTCATCGCCAGCAAAAAACATCACGGCGGTCCGGATCAAGCCATCTATATTTACGGCAGCGCCGACTACGATTGGTGGTCACGGGAATTGAATCGCGAGATCACACCCGGTACTTTTGGCGAGAACCTCACCGTCAGTGAATTGGAAAGCGCGCAATTCAACATCGGTGACCGATTGCATATCGGCAGTGTAATTTTCGAGATCAGCGCGCCGCGCATTCCTTGCAGTACTTTTGCAGCACGCATGGAAGATCCGCAATTTGTAAAACGCTTTCGAGATGCGGAACGTCCCGGATTATATTGCCGCATCATAAAAGAAGGCAGCGTCAAGGCAGGTGATAATGTCCGCGTGGAAAAAACCTTCCTGCAAGAAACCATCCCTCTGATTCAGGTATTCCGCGAATATTACAACAAGGATAAAAGCGAAGAAATGATCCGCAAACATCTCAACGCGCCGATCGCAATTCGTGTGCGCGTTCAAATGGAAGAAGAATTGGGAAAGCTTTTAGAGAATCAATAAAACTTGTGTGACCATAAGCGAAACATCCGAAGCCAATGGAACGCGAGTAAGTTTATATGAAAATAATGCAGCAGGTTGGCAATCTGCTTTACCTTGTGGAAAAATAAAAATATGGAACAAAGTGATATCATCCAAAAAACAACTGAATATATTAAACAGGAATTTGGGAATGATTCTTCAGGTCACGATTGGTGGCATATTTATCGAGTCTGCAAGAATGCACTCAGTATCTGTGAACATGAAAAAGCGGACGCCTTTATCGTGGAGCTCGCCGCCCTGCTGCATGACCTTGACGATTGGAAGTTCAATAAAAGTGATGATGAAACCCCGCAGCGCGCGAAAGCCTGGCTGGAACAATGCGGCGTTGAGTCGCATGTCATCGAACAGATTTGCGGGATCATTATGCACGTCTCATACAAAGGCGCGCAGGTTGAAAATAAAATGAATTCACTGGAAGGATTTATTGTGCAGGATGCAGATCGTCTGGATGCGATCGGAGCTATCGGCATTGGACGTGCATTCGCCTATGGCGGCTATAAGAACAGGCAGATGTATGACCCTGATTCCCCGCCGAATTTACACAATAGTTTTGAACAATACAAACATAGCAAAAGTGCCACCATAAATCACTTTTATGAAAAACTACTTTTGTTGAAGAATAGAATGAACACTGTTACCGCAAAAAAGATTGCTGAAGAGCGGCATGAGGTTATGCTCCGTTTTCTCGATCAATTTATGCGAGAATGGGAAGGTAATTAAATATCAAAGACGGGATATGATTTTAAAATCCCGGCGTAAATTTCTGCTCCCATTCAGAGATGGCGGCGCGGATTTCGGCTTTGATGATTTCATCGGGGACATCATCTATAGTTTGATATTTCTTCAGACCGACATAAACTTCCACGCCGCCTTGAGTTGATTCTTGAAGACGAATACCGCTCTTGGCGAGTGGCGATGTCATTAAACGTTTTTGCAGGACGCTGTCAATTTGACTGACTATGCTGAGCGTTGAAATTTTATTTTCTGATTCGGGTTTCTTGGCGGCAGGTTGATCGGGCTGAGGCACGCCTAGTTGAACAGAAACAGGCTCGGTTGAAGCATGAAGCGGCGCGGCTGATGGAGAAGATGCTATCGGAGTTTGATCTCCATCTAGGTAGGGGCGAAAAGCAGTGATTAATTCGATTAAGCGTTTTTTCTTATCCAAAGGCAAAGGGCTTTTGATAAGCACGCCATCCATTTCAATTGTGATGCGACCGTTATTTTTTTTGAGGCGCAAAAGACCGGGGTCATCCGTGTCGCTGGGGGCGGTCCGAAATTCGGACGAAATTTGTTGATCAGCCTGAGCGATCTTTTTTTCGGCTTCCTTGATCTTTATTTCCGCATTCGATTGGGCTGATTTTATTTTTTGTGCAGTACGGATGTTGGAATCAATGAATCCAATCACCCATCCCGCGAGTACTGCGATCACAATGTATATGATTGTTGGCATAACTCACCTCATTTGCTGACAAGTTGGGCAAATATGCGTGCCGCGTTGACCAACCGTGAGCTTTTGAATTTTTGTGCCACACACAGGACACTGCTCATCTTCGCGGCCATACACGCGAAAATAATTTTGAAATTCACCGCCGCGATACACCCAATCTATACTGGCTCCATTGCGGCGAATGCCTTCCTTCAGGACTGCGCGAATTGCTTTGCGTAATGATAAGGCTTGTTCTTTTGTAATTCTGTTTGATACTATGCACGGATGCAATTTTGCGATATGCAAACATTCATCTGTATAAATATTGCCGAGGCCTGCAATGAAGGTCTGGTCAAGAAGCAACGGTTTTAGCTGACGTTTATGCGCGTGTAAGTTCTCGAAGAGCCATTGCGCGGTGAAGTTTTTTTCAAGCGGCTCCGGTCCAAGTTTACCAAGGATTTTATCGGGTTGGTCGGTTAACCAAATTCGGCCAAATTTACGCGTGTCGTTGAAGGCAAGGTATTTTTGGTCTGAAAGTTTCAGTAAAAGGCGGTCGTGTTTTTCTGGTTTAATTTTACCCCGTCTTATTATCAAATCACCGCTCATGCGCAAATGTATAAGGAAGTTGTAAGTTTCGAGGTGAATGATCAGATATTTTGCGCGGCGCGAAATATCCAATATTTTTTGCCCGGCGATCTGTTTTTTGAATATTGATGGAGAAGGGGTGGCAAGTGTCCGCGCCCAGCGCAGATCAGCGGAAAGAATGCGCTTGCCGATCAGTTCCGTTTTTAGAGCGCGGGCGATGGTTTCGACTTCAGGGAGTTCGGGCATGAGGGGAAAAGTTAGAAAGTTGAAAGTTTGGTTTTTGAAACTTTCCAATAAATCAACACGAAGAAACTATTCGTTGAACATCTCGCCGACTGAGCGGCCTTCATGGGCGCGCTTAATTACCTCGCCTAACAAGGGCGCGATGGATAACACAGTAATACGTTCGCCCAAAATTTTCATCTTTTCGGGTGAGATTGGGGCGGAATCAGTGGTGATGATGTGCTTAATGGGCAGGGCCGCCAAACGTTCTGCACCATTGTGGGACAGAATGGGATGGACAAACACGAGGTATACATCCCGCGCGCCATTTTGTTTTACAACGTTCACAGCCTGCGAGATGGATCCGCCTGTATCCACTTCATCATCCACAATGATCACATCACGGTCTTTCACATCCCCGATCAGGGTCAGCGCTTCGGCGTTTGCATCATTGCCATGACGGCGTTTTTCGATGAACGCGATGGGCATATCCATATCCGCGGCGAAGTTGCGGCCTTTTTTTGCGAAACCAAGGTCTACCGAAACCACCACGGGGTCATACATCGCCGGGCGAATGCATTTGTTGACGTGGTCGATCAACAAATGGACAGCGGTCAGCACGTCACCGGGAATGGAGAAGAATCCCTGCACCTGCCCAGCGTGCGGATCGAGAGTCATATACCGGTCGGCGCCGGCCACTTCGATCATATCCGCGACCAAACGCGCGGTGATCGGTACGCGCGGCTGGTCTTTTTTATCGGAACGGCCATAGCACAAATACGGCACCACTGCTGTGATGCGCGCCGCGGAATCCAAGCGCAGAGTTTGGATCATGATCAGCAATTCCATTAAATTGCGATGCACTGGAGCAGCCGTACTCTGGATCACATACACATCCTGTCCGCGCACACTGCCATGCAGTTTTACAAACAGATTTTCATTTGGGAATTCGATCAAATCACGCCCACTGATTGGTTGATCGAGATAATCAGCAACATTTTGTCCAAGCTCGGGAGATCCGGTACCGACAAAAAGTTTTATTCCGCCATATACTTTCAAGTCATGATGAACATGGTGCATTTGTTTTTCCTTTTTTATTCATAGGTCAGCATCGCCGCCGCTTCCCACGGCGAAAGTTCTCTTTGGATGACTTTCTCAAGAATATCATCATATTGCTTTTGTGGGACTTCATCCCTGAAGCGACTCACCAGTTTTTCGCGGATCAAAGAATCCAACTCGACCTCGAGCCGTGTACGTTCTCGAATAGCCCAGCCGCCGCTGTGAGTTAAGTGCGTCACATGCCGGGTAATAGACTGTGCCAGTTCAGAGATTCCCTTGCCTTCAATCGCGACCGTTCGTTGAATAGGTGGGATCCACATCAGAGCAGAGGATGAATCTTGTTTAGGAGCAGCTACCCGCGTGGATTGACCGTGATGTTGAAAGACTCGCTCGGTCGGGTGCGCCAGTTCAAGCATCGATTTCAAGGATTTTTCGGTATTCTCCACGCCGGGCCGGTCTGCCTTATTCACGACCAGAATATCCGCGATTTCAAGGATACCAGCTTTAATGGCTTGAATATCATCTCCAAGGCCGGGGGCTTCGACAACGAGAGTTGTATGCGCCAGACGCGCCACATCCACTTCGCTTTGACCTGCGCCAACGGTTTCGATAATGACGATATCAAACCCGGCCGCATCAAATACCTGCGCCATGTTGGCTGTGGATTGTGCCAGCCCGCCCAAGGAACCGCGTGTCGCCATCGAGCGGATGAATACGCCGCTGTCACCGGAAAGATCGCGCATACGGACGCGGTCACCGAGCACCGCTCCCCCTGTGAATGGACTGGATGGATCAACGGCGACTATTGCCACGCGCTTATTTTGTGTTTTTCGAAAATGTAAAGTCAGTTGATTCACCAGCGAAGATTTGCCGGTGCCTGGCGCGCCGGTTACGCCGATCAGGTGTGCCTGGCCGGTGTGTGGAAATAATTCGATCAAGGCGGCGCGGCCTTCAGGCGCTTCATTTTCCACTTGGGTGAGCAAGCGGGCTAATGCAAGCCGGTCACCACTGAGTACTGCTTGAGAATAATTCATAGGATTTTATTTCGTTATTGGTAGGCCGAAAATTAGTATTAAGAACAAAACACAGAGTAAGAAGTACTCTGTGTTTTTATGGATCATTATCCCGTCACTGCCAGTTTGACATCACGAATAATGTCTTCGGTGGATGCGCCGGGACCGTACACTCCGGTCACTCCCATTTCTTTTAAACGATGCGAATCTTCATCTGGAATGATGCCGCCAATAAATATTTTCACGTGTGATTGCCCATTGTATTTTAGCAATTCCAAAAGACGCGGAGTGAGCGCCATGTGCGCACCGGAAAGAATGGATAGCCCCACCACATCTACATCTTCCTGAAGGGCGGCTTCGGCGATCATTTCAGGGGTCTGGCGCAGACCGGTGTAGATCACTTCCATGCCGGCGTCACGCAAGGCACGCGCCACAACTTTCGCGCCGCGGTCATGCCCATCCAAACCGGGCTTGGCTACCAATACACGGATTTTCTTTTCAGTCATTTTTCCTCCGAGGAGATGAAGTTTGAAATTATACTATGTATCATAATCACGGTATTTGATAAAAACAAAGGGATTGCATGTTCGCAATCCCTTTACATTCCATCATCTTTTGGCGGCGCGGTCTGACCGTAATCCAGAACCGGGCGCATTTGTGTGCCGCCTTCAGGTGGACCGACGATCTTTTTATCCTCCATCATATCCACAATGCGGGAAGCGCGAGTGTAGCCAATACGCATTCTTCTTTGCAGCATGGAAACGGATGCGCGGCCTTCCTTGCGGACAATTTCAACAGCGTCGTCGAAAAGCGGATCGTTATCTGATTTAGCGCCTTCATCCCATAGTTGGGTTTGTTTCAATGGGACACCACTTGGCACAGAATCTGCAGGAGTGCCTGCAACTGCGTATGGACTTGCGCCGCCGGCTTGTGTGCGCCAGTATTCGACCAGAGCCTGAATTTCATGATCTGAAACAAAGACTCCTTGCAGTCGTGCGGCTGAGGGCGCATCCGGGGCCTGATAAAGCATGTCACCGCGACCGAGCAATCTTTCAGCGCCGGGCTGGTCGAGGATCACGCGGCTGTCGGTATTGGATGCAACCGCGAATGCGATACGCGCGGGAAAATTCGCTTTGATCAGACCCGTCACCACATCCACTGACGGACGCTGCGTGGCGAGAACCATATGAATACCAGTGGCCCGTGATAATTGCGCGAGACGTGTGATGGTCTTTTCAGTTTCATCCGGCGCGATCATCATTAAGTCTGCCAGCTCATCAATGATGATGACAAGGTAGGGTAATTTCTTCTGCCCTTTTAATTTCATCTTTGCATTGTAGTCAACAATATTGCGCGAGCCGGCCTGCGCGAATAAATGATAACGCTTGTCCATTTCGCGAGTCATCCATTGCAAGGCGCCGATCACGCGATCCATTTCCACCACCACCGGCCCAAGCAAATGCGGGATGCCGTTGTAGCCGGTCAACTCCACTCGTTTGGGATCCACTAAAACAAGCCGTACATCATCGGGTGTATTGAACAGCAACAGACAGGTGAGAATGGAATTTACGCACACTGATTTGCCAGAGCCGGTTGTGCCTGCGATCAACATGTGCGGCATACTCTCCAGGCTGGCTATGATCGGAAGTCCCGCCACGTCACGGCCCAATCCAAAATTCAAAGGCTTGGTATTTCGCGTGTAAATTTCGCTTTCCAAAATATCGCGCAGCGCCACCATCGCCATTTCTTCATTCGGAACTTCGATGCCCACATAACTATGCCCGGGCACTGGCGCTTGAATGCGGATTCTTGGAGCGGCCAATGCAAGCGCAAGATCATCGGAGAGTGACGCGATCTTACTCACACGAACTTTTGTGCGGACGCCGCCTCTGGTCTCAAGAAATAGCGGCTCCACTCCGAACTGGGTGATCGATGGTCCGCGGCTGATCGCAACTACTTGAGCCGGCGCGCCAAAGGATGCGAGGGTTTCTTCAATTAATCGTGCGCGCTGTTGAATAAAATCTTCATTGATGGCGGGCGCGTTACCTGAGTCGAGAATATCGCTGACGTTTGGTAATTTCCAGTGGATGATATTCTGCCCCCTCGTCGTTCGCGTGGGTTGAATGGCGCCTTCGGCTACTGGCGTTGCCGTCGGCATGGTGGAGGAATCTATCGGCGTGAAATCTTCCATCGAAACGGAAACAGGCTGAATATCTGGTTTGTTTGCGATGGGTTTATTCAACCATTTTTGTATCCAGATCATTATCGGCGCGAGCCAGAAGAAAAGATCCTGCACGGGCTTATCCAAAAATACTGCTGTGCCGATAATAAACCACGCGATCAATGCGATGTATGCGCCGCCAGCGCCGAGCCAACTCCAAAGAACGCGTTGGAAGAGTGCGCCCAGAGCGCCGCCGCCAATGCCGTCCACTGCGATCATTTCGGCATTATCAACGGTGCTGACAAAAGAATGTAAAATGGTGAGAAACCAGAGGAAGAGGATGACACTGCCGACGGCTCGTTCAATCGAAAGCGGCGGGATGCGTTCGATCTTGCGGAAGACCAGCCACAATCCAAAGACAAGCAATCCAATTGGCAGGATATAAACGCCCCAGCCAAAAATTTGAGAAATGAATTTAATTGCACCGCCAGCGATGAGGGAACTCTTTGCAGAGACAAGTCCAAAAATAATAATGACTCCAACGAATGCAAGGATGATACCGACTACATCAAGTTTGCGCTCGGCTGACAGATTCTCCCACCATGAAAACGCGGGCAACGGCGGCTCAGGCAGTTTGCTTTTTGACGCGTTTTTACCGCGCGGAATATCCCCTTTTTTGGAGGAAAGAATTTTTCCGGCAGGTTTTGTGCTTTTCTTAGGAGGTGTGGAGGGTTTTAGGAGGGGCATGAATTCAAGAGGATGAATTATGAAGGATGAAAATTGGAAGTTTCAAAAAGATTATAGCACTGATGGTCTATTTTCTTTAAGGTACAATTGCATTGTTATAGATTTTCTCAAAGAAACTTGCCACAGAGCGCTGTGACCTCTGTGGCAAATCGTTAATTATTGTAAGGACTAAACCATTGTTCGAAATACTTTTTCTTGGCACATCTGCTTCGGCTCCTTCGGCAAAGCGCGGGCTTGCGGGGCAGATCGTCTCTCATAACGAATATCGTTTTCTTATTGATTGCGGCGAAGGCACACAAAGACAGATCCTTCAATCGGGTATCGGTTTTAAGCGCCTGACGCGTATCTTATTAACGCACGGTCATCTTGACCACATCCTCGGTTTGGGCGGATTGCTGTCCACGCTCCTGCGCTGGGAGTCGATTGACGAGCTTACGATTTTTGGCGGTCGCAGTACGCTTGAGCGTGTTCGAACACTTCTTTATGATGTCGTTCTACGCGGCAACCAACCTCCCATGCCTTTGATCTTAAAAGAGATAAAGCCCGGAGTCATCTTTGAAGCGGATGATTTCACTGTGACCGCTTTTTCCGTTGCACACCGCGGCCCCGATTGTTTGGGTTATATTTTTGAAGAGAAGTCGCGCCGTCCATTTCTTTCACAAAAAGCGGATGAACTTGGCGTGCCATTCGGGCCTGAACGCGGACAATTGGTTGCCGGCAACGAGATCACTCTGGCTGACGGCCGTCGTGTCACAGCGGACAATGTGCTGGGTGACTGGGAGAGGGGCAGTAAATTCGTCGTGGTGGGAGATGCCGGTCGGACAGATAATCTGCTCGAGGTCTGCAAGGATGCAGATGGTCTCGTGATCGAATCTACTTATTTGGATGAAGAAGAAGAAATGGCGAAGCAGTTCTCACATCTCACAGCGCGCATGGGCGCGGAGCTCGCAATAAAAGCGGGAGTTAAGAAACTTATACTCACGCATATTTCGCGCCGCTATCGTGAAAAAGATGTGATCGCTGAAGCGCAATCCATTTTCCCAAATGTGATCGTGGCACGTGATTTTGACATCTATCAGATCAAAAGAGAAATTGAAGAAGGCGGATAAATTTTCAACTGCAATATTAACTTGAGTTTAGAGTTCGTCGGACCTTAACAAAAATGGAACTAGCTGATAAAGTTTTCGTGTGACCAAAAAATCTCTCAGCGAGTTCCGAAAAGCA
>CAIWRB010000020.1 GCA_903914955.1 uncultured Chloroflexota bacterium
AGGTATCCGTTCAGTTGGGTAAAAATATGTAATGACAAGTAAGGAAGGTATTGAAAAACAAGTGAATAAAGGCAATTGAAAACGAGAGGAAAAAAGCGTAGACTGTAGATATGGACATATATTCTGGCATTCCAATTATTCAAGGAGAATGGAAGAGCACACCACTGTCTGTGCAGGCGGTGGTGCAAGCGCTTTTGCAAGAGAACCAAGTGCTTAGGCAAGAGAACCAGGTCATGAAACAGGAATTGGTTCGCTTGCAGGTTGAAATGGAAAAGCTGAAAGAACAGGTCAATAAAAATTCGCAAAACTCATCCAAGCCGCCTTCATCCGATATGTTCCAATCTGGAAAGTATGCCAAAAAAGAAGCGAGTGGTCAGAAGAAAGGTGGACAGCGAGGCCATAAAGGAAAAGGGCGAAAGCCGAAACCCATGGAAGAAGTTAGCAAAATAGTGGTTAGCAAGCCTACGGCGTGTTGCGAGTGTGGATCGTTGCTGATGGGTGAAGATGAGCAGCCACAACGCCATCAAGTGACACACCTACCACGCATCGAACCAGAAATAGTGGAATATCAAAGGCACGCAGTGGATTGTCTGGTATGTGGAGCGAGGAATCAAGCAGAATGGCCAGCAGACATGCCGAAGGGCAGCTTTTCAGAAGAGGTACAGGCGCTGACTGCATACCTGGGTGGACGCTTCGGGATTAGCAAGCGTGATATTGCAGAGATATCGGAAACAGTATTCCATATTGATATAAGTCTTGGAAGCATATCAGCCCAGGAACAGCGTGTAAGTCAGGCATTGAAGAAACCCATGGATGAAGCCCTGGAATATGTAGATCGCCAAACCACAAAAAACATGGATGAGACCAGTTGGCATGAATTAATGAGATTATGCTGGCTGTGGGTGTGCGTCACCCCCAAGGTAACGGTCTTCCAGATTTTCAAAACAAGGGGCGCCAGCGAAGCGAAAAAGTTTCTGGGCGAAAACTTCGTAGGAATACTGGGGTCGGATCGCTATAGCGCTTACAACTGGATCGATCCGAATAAGCGACAGGCCTGTTGGGCACATCTCAAACGCGACTTCCAAACTTTACTGGAACGCGGCGGAGAATCAGCCACAGTTGGACGTCTGCTGCTGGATCAAGTCAAGCTGTTCTTTGCTCTTTGGCACCATGTAAAATCAGGGACGCTCTCCCGTATTGATTTTCAAACTGTTATGGTACCCATTCGCAGCGAAGTCAATCGCTTGTTACTTATGGGCATAGCCGTGCAGCATACCCAGACGCACAAGACCTGTCGTAATATCCATAATCTGGAGCAGGCCCTCTGGACTTTTGTCGATTGCGAAGGTATTGAACCCACCAACAATGTTGCCGAACGTGCTTTACGGCGATGCGTGATTTGGCGTAGACGAAGTTTTGGTACTCAGAGCGAAGGCGGTAGTCGGTTTGTTGAGCGCATCACAACAACGGTCTCGACTTTGCGTCAACAAAAACGGGATGTCTTGGAGTTTCTGGTTATGGCCTGTCGTGCCAACTTGCAAGGACTAACAGCTCCTTCTTTATTACCTGCGACCTAACCCAAGATATTCATTCTTTTTCACCAACTGAACGGATACATGAAATCTTTGATTGACTTTTATCTCTAACCTGATTATTATTAAACCGTAAAAGCCCTGCGGCTTGTCCTGCCCCGCGAAAGGTCGCCAATTGTGGCGGCCCAGCCCCCGTCTGGAAGTGATGACGGATCGGCTAGCGGGGCGGGTTGCTTTTATTCGCGGTACTCGATCAACTCCACAAACTTACCCTGAATCTTTTCATACGCCTCTGATTCTCCGCGCGCATCGCGGCGAAAAACCGCGCCTGCCACCAAGTCGGCAATCTGGATCAGCGGCTCGCTTTTGGAACGCTTGGTCAACACGCGGTTGAAATGGCGCGGGATGTTGCGTTTTTTCATATAGCGGAGGAATTCAAGCGGCAGATTTGGCTCGCCGCCAAACTCATCCAGGATCAACGTCGCGCCTTCCCGCATTTCGGCAGGAATGTGTTGCAGTAATTCCATCGCAAAAAACAAATAGAAATTCAAGCGCGGAATGTTTTCGTAGATCTTGGGCAGGGTGGTCTTATCCACAAGGATCGCCCACGCCGAAAAATCCGCCTTGCCCAGGCGCTGGAAAACTTTTTGACGAAGAGCAGTCGCCGCGCCCATCGAGTTGAAACCGAATTCATAGCCTGCTGGCAGACTGAACTCCTGTCGAACTTCATCCAGCAATTCACGCAGTTCCTGCGGCTTTTCTGTGGCGATTACGGCAAATACAAAATAACGCGAAGCGCCCTTGCCAAAGTTAAAACTCACATCACCTGATTCATCGCCTGCAAAGGTAAACGTAATCATCAATTCAACTCCATCCACGCCTTCAGCACTGCGTTTTGACCGATTGGCGCTTGTCTCGGGCGCAGGTAATTTTTATTGATGAATTTCTCGATCTCCTTGCGAGCCTCGACCAGCGTTTCTTTGGATGTAATACAACGCCGTACCGTCTCAGGCTCCGATTTGATCACCCTGTTGATCTGGTCGGTCTCTTCGATGATCTTTTGACTGTTGGCATCATACAGGAACCATTGCGCCGTGCCTGTTTCCAAACTCCACTCGCCGTTTCTGTCTGGACCCGGTATCTGATAACAAAAGAAAACGGCTTTTGCGCCACTGGAAGGATTTTCCTTTCCGCTAAATAAACGCAGAGGCATGTTTGCCAGTTTAGTTTCAAGGTCAGGATGCGCAATCAGCAGGTCACGATACACCAGGCGCATCTCCTCGGTCGGCGAGGTCTGTCCCTCATAAGCAAGATTGAATTCCCTTAAGGCTTGATAGTCATCTTTGGGTGTAAGTAATTGCGAACCTTGAATCAATTTACCAGCCGATGCGACAGATGTCTGAACCATCAATACCATGTTTTCCCCTGCTTTGGGGAAGAACTCCATTTGAAAATCGATCACATTGCGCCCATCTTCAAGTCGTTCCGTGCCCCACGTCATGTTTTTCAGAGTGCGCCCGCTCATGATCTTTTGTTCTGAAGGCAGGTCTGGACATGACAGCGATTCACCACAGCAATTACATAGCAAGGGTAACTCATGTCCGTTCACAAAAATATAATAAAGCGTGCCATCACGCTGGATGACTTCGGTTATCTTTTGGTTTCCCAGGCAATGCTCCATATATTCCTTAAGACATTGCTGCTGTCCATTAATTTCCAGAATAGGAAAGCCATCCCGTTCACATGGAATAAATCTGATTTTCATGGATCCTTTTCTCTGCGGCACATCATACCGCACTATCCGTTCTTGACTAAATGCTGCTCCAGTGCTGTAAAGCGATTCGCCACCTTGTTATTGTGAACCGCCATGCTGATCGCGCGCAGCACACATAACTTGCGGACACAAGGGATGGCAATGTAGAGCAGGTTGCGTTGCAGCATGGTGTAGTGCTGGGTCACGATCGGCATCAACACCACAGGGAATTCTGATCCCTGCGCTTTGCGGATCGATAAGACAAGGCAAGATTTATCTGATTCGCGCCGATAAATTGGATGGGCTTGGCATCTTTACCCCGACCATCGATCTGGATGGCTACTTTGCGATCCCTTTCGGTGCCGACCCAGCCATGACCTACAGTTTGAATTCTTCAGGCATATTCAGAGGTACTATCATTAACCGTGTGCACGCAAAGGTTGATACTGTTGGCGAATTCAAATTGCGCCCCAGGCTGGCGCCAGAAGGGACGGGGATGGGGCTAATCTTGCGAATGCCGAAGTTCTCGTTTTTGCTCTGGGCTTATGTTGCCACCAGTCGAATAGTCGATGGAGGTTAATCGCGGTAGCTGTCGCGGTCATCTGCAAATTCGTTTTTGCTATTCCGATGTAACGCGCCCAACGAAGTTCATACCCGCGGACAGCTTGAGAGAAGGTTCCCTCGATACCAGAGCGTTGGGCGTACTTATTCCAAAAAGCTTGAGTACTCTGTTCCTTTCTGACTTGTTGCAGGGCGGCGTGTTGTTCCTGCGGCAAGAATGTGATTGTACGTGCACCACTTTTAGCCTGTGTACATTGGGCATGGCAAGCACAGAGGCGGCAAACGGAGGACGAAAATCGTACCTGGATCGCTGGTTTTCGATTTTCCGAATGTCGCTCACACCATTGGGTCGAGGTCTGTCCCTTGGGACAAGTCACCACCTGTTTCTCCCAATCGATGTGAAAACTGGCCAAATCAAAACCCTCCGCTGCTTTACTTTGCCAGCTGACCTTCTCTCGTACCGGACTGCAAATCGTTACCCCAAAATCCCGTTGGGAGGAAACCAGCGACTCGGCATCCACATATCCAGCATCCAACAAGTGTTCGTTCGGCAATAGATCCTTTTGCTCCATAGTGTGATGTATTTTTTCTAGGACAGCCATGTCGCTCTCGGTCGCCAGGGTCGTGATCACCTGGGTAATCAGGTGAACCTGATCGACATCACTGGTCTCACTGAACTGGGTTTTATATCCCACCCAGCCCTTTTCGCGTTTGGCACTGTAGCGCACTTCCTCGTCATAGGGAGAATGCAAACGCAGGGCTCCCAACGGTTGGTTGTCGTCGCCACGTAGATGTACCTGCGAACTCCCGTCTTCTTTGACTTCCGTCCAGTATTGCTGCACCCATATCCGTCGCAGAAACTCTACCCCCGACAGTTCCTGCAGTTGCTCTGCCTCAACCGCCGTGCGCACAGCTTCCAGCAGAAATGCACCATCTGCGCCTATCGTCTCCAACAAGGCCTGCCGTTCTGCCTGTTCCTTCGGTAAACGCATCTGTTCGAATCGCCTTCCGTAGCGGGCAAACCATTCCGCTTTCGCAACCTCTTTGACCCACTCCGGCGCAAACTCGGATAACTCGTTCAAAGCCTGTCGCATCGTCTCTCCCACAATTTCAACCCGATTTAGTTGTCGCACGGCCCCCAAAATGTGGGTTGAATCGGTGCGCTGTTGCCCACGAGCCTTCAGCAGCTTCAGTTCCTTGAGACGGCTCAGCAGTTTATCAAGCAGCATCTGTTCTTGTTGTCCAGCGACCAATCGCTCTCGGAATTCACTCAACACCGAATAATCAAAACCGGCATCGTCCAGTTCCAAACCCAAAACATATTTCCAGTCGATCCGCGCACGCACGGCTTCCGCCGCCTGCCGGTCCGATAATCCTTCCGAGTATTGCATCACAGTGATCCATGCCAATCTGCCCGGCGATTCTGCTCTCTGGCCTCGACCGGGAAATAACTCTGCAAAGCTTGCATCCAGATAGATTTCACCCAGCTCATCTCGCATGCGTATGTACAAATTGCCTTTCGGAAACGATGCACGCGCTACACGCTGTGTATCTTCAGGAATCGGATAAGTGTTTTGTGGATCGAGGCTCATGTTTTACTCCTGCCATTCTCGGGGTTTACGAATTATCCCCCACTTTTGAATTCGCCAACAGTATCAACCTTTGCGTGCACACAATTGTAACTTCAGTCCTATCATTTTTCAGGGAATGTGGATATGATAAGTGCTATTAGTTTTTTGATGCAAGCAAAATAGTAAGGAGCAGGCATGGAATCTTTATCACAAAAACCAACGACAGCCTGGGCAGAAGTGGATGAACAAGGACGCCTCATTATTCCGTCTGAAGTTGCCCGCCAATATGGGCTGAATCCCGGCTCAAAGGTTCGCCTCGACGAAGGTCATAACTTTGTCCGCATGCATCGCCCGGTGACGCATCTCACGAAAGTTTATATTGAGCCGACAGTTGACTGCAACCTTGATTGCATCACCTGCTTTCGCAATGCCTGGGATCAACCCATCGGTCGTATGACCGAAGAGACTTTTGAAAGCATCCTCAACGGCCTGAAAAAAATGGATCCCATTCCTAGTGTGTATTTCGGCGGGATCGGCGAACCGCTCTTTCATGTCAAAACCATTGAATGGATTCGGCGCGTCAAAGAACTTGGCGTGAAAGTTGAACTCATTACCAATGGAACCATTCTCACCGAGAAAAAATCCCGAGAGCTGATTGATGCTGGACTCGATGTGCTTTGGGTTTCGTTGGACGGCGCTACCCCCGAGGGTTTTAGTGATGTGCGCCTTGGAGCGGAGCTTCCGCTGATTCTTAAAAACCTGCGTCGCCTCTTCAAAATGCGAGGCGGGGGACACTTCCCCAAACCAGAGATCGGTGTCGCATTTGTTGCCATGAAGCGAAATATTAATGACTTGCCGAAGATCATCAAAATGGGACATACTTTTGGCGCAAAATATTATTCTGTCAGCAACGTACAGCCTGCCACAGCTGAAATGCAGGAGGATCGTCTTTACACGCGCACCATGCGGAATATTGCCTATCTTCCCTCTCCTATGCTCCCTAAGCTAAGCCTCCCCAAAATCGATTTCAACGAAGATACTCAGGCCGCGTTGACTGAGGCTTTTAATAGTGGATGTAATGTCAGTTTTGCCGGTAACAATTGGGGTGGAGCGAACGATGTGTGCAACTTTGTTGAAAGCGGCACACTCTCCATCGCGTGGACTGGAGAAGTCAGCCCGTGCTGGCCGCTCATGCACACTCATACGAGTTACCTGCATAACAAACCGAAGCTTTCAAAAAAACATGTCATCGGAAACGTCAGGGAAAAAACCGTCGAGCAATTGTGGCTTGATCCTGCTTATGTCAATTATCGTGAGCGGCTGCATAATTTTGTCTTCGCTCCGTGTACCTTCTGCGGCGGCTGTGACCTTTCCGAAACCAACGAAGAAGATTGCTTTGGCAACTCTGATTTCCCTGTTTGCGGCGGATGCCTTTGGGCGCAGGGAATTATTCAATGTCCGTAGATCGTTTGGGAGCTCTGTAAAAACATTCTGCGTTTGGTATACTCACGTTTGGAGAGAGTGACAAATGCAGTTTCGTTTCTATGCCAATATGCGGACAATCGTTGGGCAGAAAGCTTTTGAAGTTGTTGATGCCGACGGTGATAAGACTCTGCGTAATATCCTAAATATTCTCATCGGGAAATTCCCCGCAGTTCATCCTTATTTATTTAATTCGTCCCTTGATCTTTTGCCTGATGTGCCGATCTTTGTTAATGGACGCAACCCGCGTCTGGAGGAAATCGGTCTGGATATACCGCTTGGACCGGACGATATCATCAGTATGTTTTCCCCGATCTCCAGTGGAAAGATAAATGTTGAAGTGCTGCGATAAAAACCCAAGCGGACTCTGACGATTTCTTAAATCCTTTAGAGTCTTATGAGGAGCCAATATGAAAGTAAATTTCTTTGCAACTTTGCGTGATATTGCCGGCGGAAAAAATGTTGAGCTTGACCTGGAACATGGCATTACCGCCCAGGAAGCTCTGGATGCCATAATCGTAAGATTTCCCCTTATGAAAAAAGAATTGCTCAATGAAAATGGGGAAATGTTCGGGCATGTTCATTTTTTTATTAATGGGCGCGATGTTCAATTCACGGAAGATCAATTCCAAACGAAGATCATGCAGGACGATACAGTCAATGTATTCCCTGCAGTAGGTGGTGGGTAGAGTTGTTACGTCAGAGAATCAAAAGCAGGGCGACTCTTGTCGCCCTGCTTTTTCTACTGGGGAGATTCTGGTTTAGAAAACAGAATCAAATTTCAGTTAAGAGAGAAGCGGGAAATTAGATAATCTCCAATTCCTTCAACTTGGATTCTGGCACCACGCCGTTGACCCATCCGCGCTTGTCGTAATATTCCACGAGCATGTCATCCAGTTCGCTGATGTGACCGATGCTGCCGCCCATGGTGGACGGTTCGGTGGTGAAGCGTTTGGGAAGTGTGTCGCTGCCTTCACCAAAGCCATTGAGATTGTTGATGTGGCGTTCGAGGTTGTAAACGCGTTCACCGACTTTGAGCAAGTCACCTGCGGTGGCAGTGATGCCTGTCATCGCTTCGTATTGCGCTGCAAATGAATCCATGGATTCGGCGAAGGTTGCGAATTTGCAGACATCCAAACAATCAGTAACGGTGTGGACGTGCTGGAAGATGATAGTGAGCTCACCCTTGCCTTTCCAAGCAAGAGGATCCGTAATGGTGGTCGGGCCGAGCACGTTTCCAATTACTTCCGCGGCAGGTGTATAAGCGCGCAGGTGGCAGGCACCACGGTTGGATGTGGCATAGCCGAGGCCCATGGCCTTAATGCCGCGCGGATCGTAAGCGGGGATGCCCTGTCCTTTGCAGGTCATGGCGAGTTCGGGATGTCCAAAGTGGGCGGCAGTGGCATTCGCGCCATCCGCCATGATATTGCCGAGTCCTTCGCGTCTGGCAATCATGCCGGCCATTTCAACCATCTTAGCGCCATCGCCCCAACTGATCTTGCCGTCACCGTTGGTATACCCCTTTTCGGAGGCTTCCATCCAAACCGAAAGCGGGTGACCGATCTCGATCGCGTCAAAGCCATAATCGTTGGCGCAATCGATCATCTTGGCCACAACGCGGATATCATCATTGCCGCAGTTCGCGCCAGTTGACCAGGCGGGTTCGTATTCCACTGATTCCATCCGCAAGCCAGCGTATGGGCCGTCTTTGATCTCAACTTCCTTCTTGCAGGCAACTGGGCAGGCGTGACAGGTGGGGTTGCCTACGAGAATATTATCGTTGACATATTCACCACTGATCTTTTCAGCATGTTCATACGCTGTGAATTGACTGTTCTTGGCGGGCAAACCGCCGATGACGTTGGTCATGTTCATCAATACATTTGTGCCGTAGACGGAGAGTCCGCCTTTGCGCGGGGAGGTGACCACGCGCTCATCCATGATCTCAGCCAAGGCCTTGGTGTGGGCGATTTTCCATTTATCGCGATCCGCTGCTTTGACTATCTTTTTTTCAGATTTGACGACAATGGCCTTCAGGTTCTTGCTTCCGCCAACGCAGCCTGTTCCGCCGCGGCCAGAGGCGCGATCATCTTCGTTCATCCAGCATGCGAACTTGACAAGGTTCTCGCCTGCAGTTCCGATCGCGATCACAGTTAAGTCTTTTTCGCCGTATTTATCCTTGAAATGTTTAATGGTATCGTGAACATTTTTGCCCCATACTTCTGAAGCGTCCAGCAATTCAAGTTTGTCATCATGGATATAGGCGTAGGTTGGTTTTTTAGCTTTGCCTTTGAAGACGAGGCCGTCGAAGCCAGCCCAGCGTAATCTGGCGGCCGACCAGCCGCCATGATGGGAATCAGTAACGGTTCCAGTCAGTGGCGATTTTGTCACGACGGCCATGCGTCCGCTCATGTTGGCTTCCGAGCCAGTCAGCGGGCCGTTCATAAAGCATAAAATATTATCTGGGGAAAGTGCATCTACTTTTGGACCGTTATCAAAAACAAACTTCACACCAAGACCACGTCCCCCAATATATTTGCGAGCGTCATCTTCAGGTACAGGTTTAAATTCCACTTTGCCTGCGGTCAAATCGACCCATGCGATACGATTTGCATAGCCACCGAGTTCCATTGTTGTTTCTCCTGTTTTTGATCAATATGGGCGTACCCAAAATAACAGCTTAGCGCTGCTTAGATAAAGCAGAGTAGCATTTAAAATTATTGAAGTCAATAATTAATGAAATACTTAATCGTAAAAGTGACATTTGTCACCCGGTCTTTGTTTTCAGCCAGCTATTTGATATGAGTTATACTTTCCCAACCAAAAACCTTAAATTGAAAATTGCGAATCAAAATGAAACAACTCCTCCAAAACATCAAAAACGGAAATACTACTGTCGAAGAAGTCCCTGTGCCAACCCCGCGAGATGGTATGGCTCTCGTTAGAACGGCGGCATCGCTTGTCTCCGCAGGCACGGAGCGGATGATCGTTGAATTCGCCGAGAAAAGTTATCTTGGCAAGGCTCGTTCACGCCCTGATCTCGTCAAACAGGTAGTCGATAAAGCCCGCCGCGAAGGGCTTGTTCCAACTTTGCAGGCGGCTTTTAATCGTCTCGACCAACCGATGACGCTTGGTTATTCATCTGCTGGCACGATCGTTGCGCTCGGGAAAAATATGCAGGGCTATAAGGTCGGGCAGCGTGTGGCATGCGCGGGCGCGGGGTATGCTGTCCATGCCGAATACAATATTGTGCCGCGCAACCTTCTTACTCCGCTTCCAAAAAATGTTGATTTTGAATCCGCCGCCTTCACCACGCTCGGCTCGATTGCTCTTCATGGATTTCGTCTGGCTGAACCTCAACTTGGGGAGAACGTCGCCATCATTGGGTTGGGTCTATTAGGATTATTGACGATTCAGCTCGCGTCTGCGGCTGGATGCAACGTCCTCGGCATTGACCTCGACCCGCGGAGGATTCAACTCGCATCCTCTCTTGGATTTGAAGCTGTTTCCCGCCAAAATGCAGAATCAGCGTCTCAGGCATTTACTGCCAACATTGGATTCGACTCCATCATCATCTGCGCAGACACATCCTCCAATGATCCGATCGAACTCGCAGGTGCAATCGCAAGAGACCGCGCCAAGGTTGTCGCTACGGGCGCAGTTGGATTGACCATTCCACGAAAAATATATTTCGAAAAAGAAATTTCATTGGTCAACTCCCGCTCCTATGGTCCCGGCCGTTATGATGCAAGTTACGAAGAAAATGGAATCGATTATCCAATTGGCTACGTCCGCTGGACAGAGGGTAGAAATTTTCAGGCTGTGGTCGATTTGATGGCAACTGGCAAGTTAAAAGTGATGCCGCTTATTTCGCATCGTTTCCCGATCGAAAACGCGGCGACTGCCTATGAAGTGATTACAGGAAAGAAGAAAGAAACGTTTTTGGGAGTTTTGCTTACTTATCCTGATAGCGTTGAAAAGCTGGACAGTTTGAAAGTTATTAAGTTCAACGTTCAAACTGTCAAACGTTCCAGTATTGTGAAGCTTGGTGTTTTAGGCGCGGGTTTGTATGCCAACTCAACTTTGCTCCCCGTCATAAAAAACAATAAAGATTTTGAATTGGTAGGCATTGCTTCTTCCGGCGGATTGCATGCGCAGCACTCAGGTAAAAAATTTGGATTTCAATATGCAACATCCAGTGAAGATGAAATTATCAACGACCCAAACATCAATACCGTTGCTATTCTCACCCGACACGACTCTCATGCGGAATTGGTTGTCAAAGCCTTGCAGGCGGGCAAACATGTCTTTGTTGAAAAGCCGCTCGCAATTAATAGGAAACAGATATCAGCCATCAGTAATCAGTTACTGAAAACTGATAACGGTTTATTGCTCACTGGTTTCAATCGCAGATTTTCTCCCCTTGCCCAACAACTTTCTACTTTCTACAAAGATCGAAATGAACCTTTGCATGCGCACTATAGAGTTAACGCTGGTTACATTCCGCTCAATCACTGGACTCAAGACCCAATCCTCGGCGGCGGACGGATCATCGGCGAAGCCTGTCACTTTATTGATCTGATAACCTTTATCGTTGGTGAAGCGCCTATTAAAGTCAGTACTCACGCGCTGGCTGATCATGGAAAATATCGCGAGGACAATGTTTCGATGACTTTTACGTTCCCTGATGGCTCTATCGGTGTAGTGGATTATCTTGCCAACGGCGATAAATCATTCCCCAAGGAACGGCTCGAGGTGTTTTGTGCAGGGAAAATAGCGATACTCAATGATTATGTAAAATTGGAATTCATCGAAAACGGAAAGCGGAAAACAAAAAGCGGAGTACAAAATAAAGGCTGGAGGCGCGAAATGGAAATCTTCGCCAGTGCCATTCGTGAAGGCGGTCAACCGCCGATTCCATATGAGCAATTGTTCGGTGTGACCGAGGCCACATTCGCAGCGGTCGAGTCTTTGCGGACGCAGACAGCAATAAAAATCGCGAAGGTGTAAAGTTTTTAGTCAGTAAACTCTGGCAGAGAAAAAATGAAAGGGTCGTCAAATTAAGACGACCCTTTTTGCTTTTAGCATTTCATACTCGATGAATAATCACACTTTCGCTGGTTTTGATAAGCCAAAGGACTAAGCCAGGTTGATTCAGTTATTTCGAAACCCCCAATAAATTCAGTGTCGCACGTGCCGCAATTGGCACAGCCGCGCGTACTTCGGGCGTTAACTCGTCGCTAAATTCAAAAATTTGTTCCGTGGTAATACCCACGACCATGATGTGTTTTGGCAATTTCGCGCCCAACTGACTGCCGATTTCCAAGGCGTTTTGCAGAGATGTATCATGCACGCTCGTTGTATGGAATGCTGAATAGTTTGGCATATCCTCCAGCCGCAGGACGAGAACCGATCCCATTGTCTCATCGGACTTGAATGCATCTATCAAAATGGCATTATCGTAGCCGACAAGATGCTCCATCAAACTGATGCCGCCCAGCGAAAGAAAATCCACATCCACAGGCGCTCCTGCAGGTAATTGATTTTTCACTTCTTCAGCGACTTTCCAGCCAACGCCGTCGTCACCCAGAATGGGATTACCGAGCCCAATAACTAAAGTTTTCATGATGATATTCTCGCTTCTTTCCAAGCCCAATCTTGATTCTGTTCAACAAAACTGTTTCAGTACATTGACCGGATTCCCATCCGCGCCCCGAATGGTGATCTCCAAAGGCATTTGACCAGGCAATGAATGGGTTGCGCAACCAAAACAAGGGTCATACGCTCGGAACGCCATCTCGACCATGTTCAGCAGACCTTCATTCACGACGCCGTTTTTGATGAGGCTCGTCGCTGCCTTGTGTGTGGACATCTGAATCGGTGCGTAGTTGTTGGTGGTGCCAACGATGAGATTCACTTTGGTTACGATGCCCCGTTCATCGGTCCAGTAATGATGTGTGAGAGTGCCGCGCGGCGCCTCGACGATTCCGATTCCTTCCGTTGGAATTTGAGTCGGTTTGGTGTGGACATTCGGCGATGTGATCTCAGGGTCAGTCGCCAATTCCACCCAGCGTTCTGCGGCGTATAGTAATTCAACCAGCCGCGCCCAATGTGTGGCAAGGCGTTGATGGACGGGTTTGCCGCCGAGCGTTGCGTAAAATCTTTCGTACTCTTCCTGCGCGTGCGGAGTGGCCATGCCGTCGGAGGCGTTCAGCCGTGAAAGCGGAGTGGCCATGTAAACGCCAGAATCTTCGCCGTCTACAAAACCTTTCCAGCCAATTTTTTTGAGATATGGGAATTTGAGATAGGTCCACGGTTCAACATGTTCGGCGATATGTTCAGTGTATTCCTTCGGCGCGTATTTGATGAACTCTTTTCCGTTCGGGTCTACCACGCGTACTTTGCCATCGTAGAAGTTGACTTTGTGATTCTCATCCACTAGACCCATGTAATAGGTGCGGTGTGTATATATATCGCCGAGGATCAGATCAACATAGGCTTTATTGCCAAGTACAATGTCATCGAAAATTTTGAGGCTGAATTGTGCGAAGTCAATCGCCCAGCGTCCCATTTCTTCGATCTCTTTGCGTTGTTCTTCGGTGATGCCCTTTGTCATGCCGCCAGGGATGGATGTGCATGGATGAACTTTGCGCCCGCCGAGCATTTCAACGACAGTGTGCCCAACTTTGCGCATTTGAATGACCTTGCCGCCGATCTCCAACCCTACTTTATGGATCACGCCCAAAATGTTTCTTTCTGCAACGGGTGCATCGGGTCCCATCACGAAATCGGGTCCGCCCAGCGCGTAGAAGTGAGTCGTGTGATCGGTGCAATAGAACGCGGAATAAAGCAGCTCGCGCAGCATCTTTGCTGTGTGCGGCGGATCAACTTTGTAAACCATGTCTGCTGCTTTGGATGCCGCCATGTGATGCGCCTCGGGGCATACCCCGCAAATACGATTTGTAAGAAGCGGCATTTCTTCAATGGGGCGGCCTACGCAGAATCGCTCAAAGCCGCGCAGCTCGGGAATCTGAAAATAGGAATTGGAGACATTGCCTTGATCGTCGAGAAAGATCTCGATCTTGCCGTGACCTTCGAGACGGGTGATGGGGTCAATGGATATTCGTTGAGTCATGATTTTCTCCTCTACGCCTTTTCCCATGCGGACTTGGTTGCCTTCATCAATGACCCCGCCAGGTTGAAACGATAGACCTGGCCAGTTGGGTCAGGGATGCCATCCAGAATGTGTTCAATTTCTTCGGGCGTATTCGCGTCAATGACAGAGGCAAATGCTGTGATCAATCGCGCGCCGTAATCTATGACCCCCTCTGCAGGTCCATAACATCCGATACACTGCGCCCCCGCTTGCGGACAGCGCGCGTTACATCCACTGCGTGTGGCGGGACCATTGCACGGCACGCCTTGTTCGAGGATGCAGAGAGTCGGGTCAGCAGGCGCGATGTCTTGAATGCGCTTGAATTCTTTGACCATCTTCACGTTGCGCGTGCGCGGACATTCATCGCAGACCGTTGAGTTGCCCACTCCGATCACGGAACCTTTTGGCGGCAGTTCCGCTTTCCCTTTGATTACATCAATCACCAGATCGATCACCGCCGCGACCTGATGCGATTCAGGCGGACAGCCAGGCATGAAGTAATCCACATCCACCACCTGCTCGAGCGGACGCACAACTTTTGACAGCGTAGGAATGTGCAATTCACCTTCTGGTACATCAACTGTTGTACGCGGATAAATCTCATTTGGATTGTCAGTCGTAATGGTGTTGAACGCCGTGTAAACAATATCGCCCACTGGACTCAAATTAGCAAGTCCTGGGATACAGCCTTCGCAGGCGCAGGAACCAAACGCTACCAGTATTTTCGATTTCCGCCTCAGCAGTTTCGCGAGGCGTTCATTTTCATCGTTGCGAATTCCACCGTTGAAGAGTGTCAGCAGGATCGAGTCGTCTTCCATGGCTTCCACGTCTTTATATTTTGCATCCATGGCGACAGGCCAGAAGACGATATCAAAGTTGGCATCGACATCCAGAATTTTTTCGTGGGTGTTGAGGACTGCGATCTCACAACCGCCGCAAGAGGCGGCCCAGTACATGGCGAATTTTGGCTTTGCGTTCATGCGGGCACCTCTTCAAGCTTGGAAATTTCTTCCTGCAAATTTTCAAGACCCGCGGCTGGTTTGCCCCAATTCAGCGGTCCTAGCTTTCTTACCTCTTCCACGAATAAAGTCGTCTCACTTGCAAATCTTGCGCCTTCCGCCGCGCTTGCCCAAACAAGTTTCACACGTTCGGGTTCAATACCCAAACCTGATAGCACGCGTTTGAGTAAAAGATAACGACGCAGGGCTTTGAAATTTTGCTCGATGTAATGACATTCACCAGGGTGACAGCCCGTGATCATCACTCCGTCTGCTCCTGCTGAAAGGGCCCGAAGCACAAAGGTCGGGTCGAGGCGGCCTGAGCACATCAAGCGGATCAGTCTCACATTCGGTGCATACTTCATTCGCGCAGTCCCAGCTAGATCTGATGCGCGATAGCTGCACCAGTTGCAGGTAAATCCGATAATCGTTGGTTCAAAATGATCATTGTCCATAAGATTCTCCTGACACATCATGCAGTGATAAGATTTCTCAGCAGCAAGCCGTCTATCTGCGCCATGATTTGTGCGTCGCTAAAACCTGTGCCGCTGATCGCGCCTGCGGGGCAAGCCGCGACGCAAGTTCCGCAGCCCTGACATAGCGCGGGGTTGATATCAGAAATCTTGTCATCTTCAATGTATGCGATGGCGTTGAACGGACATAACCCATTGCAAATTCGACAGCCCGAACATGTTTCTTTATTGATGCTAGCTTTGATTGGTTCAAGCATAACTTCTTTTTGAAGGATCTTATCCAGTACACGCGCCGCCGCCGCCGCGCCCTGCGCCACACTCGACGGAATATCTTTTGGCCCCTGTGCGCAGCCTACGATAAAAATACCTTCGGTCATGGTGGCAACAGGATCAAGTTTGGGATGTCGTTCTGTGAACCATCCATCCATGGAACAGGAAATGCCGAACATCTTTCCCACTTCCTTCGAGTCGGCGCGCGGCTGTAGTCCGCTCGAGAGGATCACCATATCAACAGGGATTCGTCTCTGTTTGCCAGCCAGCGTATCTTCCACTTGAATGATAAGTTTGCCTTTTTCGCTTTCCTTGCGCGCCGCGTTCGTGACCTCGGCCACTTTGCCGCGCACGAAGAGCGTTCCTTCTTCGAGCACACGTTGATAGAATTCGTCATAGGCCTTGTATGCGGTGCGCATGTCAATATAAAAATTGTAGACTGTTGCACCTGTGCGTTCATGGACGAGATGGGCAAATTTCAATCCCTGCATACAACATATCACCGAGCAATAATTATTGAAATTCTTGTCACGCGAACCTACGCAATGGATAATGCCCACGCTCTTTGGGGTCGTCTTTCCATCACGCAAAACGATGTTGCCTGAAGTAGGCCCAGCTGCGTTGCTTAATCTTTCAAACTCGATGCTGGTAAAAACATTCGGTAATCGTCCGTAACCGTAGCTGCTCACTCGCCGCGCGTCGAACAGGTCATAGCCTGTGGCGAGGATGATATTGCCAACATCAATGTTGATTAGTTGATCCTGTTGTGTAAAGTCGATCGCATTCGTCGGGCAGAATTTTTCGCAAGCCTTGCATGTGCCTTTGATGAAGTATGTACAATTTTCCTTGTCCATTACGGGGAAGTTTGGCACGGCTTGCGCGAACGGCGTGTAGACCGCCTTGCGATATCCAAGCCCTGCTTCATAAACATCATCAATTACTTTTTTCGGGCACTTCTCCTGACAAATTCCACAGCCTGTACAAAGTTCTTCGTTGACAAAGCGCGCCTTCTTGTTAATCGTCACATGGAAGTTGCCTACGTAGCCTGCAACATTTGTCACTTCACTCCAGGTTAGCAATGTGATGTTCGGATGCGTGCCCACTTCCACCATGCGCGGCGTGAGGATGCAGGCCGAACAATCCAGCGTCGGGAAAGTTTTATCGAACTGCGACATGTGCCCGCCGATGGATGGTTCACGCTCCACCAGATAGACATGGAATCCCGCGTTCGCAATTTCCAACGCCGATTGGATTCCCGCAATGCCGCCGCCCACCACCAATGTATTCGGATTGATCGGGACTTTGATCTCTTCCAGCGCGGCGTTCTCGATCACTCTTGAGACTGCGCCTGATACCACCGCTTTTGATTTTGCCGTGCCGATAGTTTTATCTGAATGTACCCACGAAACCTGCTCGCGGATCGAAGCCAATTCCACCAGATACGGATTCAATCCCGCATTCTTCGCCGCCGTGCGGAATGTCTTTTCATGCAAATGCGGAGAACATGCCGCGACCACCACGCGAGTTAGCCCTAACTCTTTTATATCTTTTTCAATTAACTCCTGCCCGAGGCTGGAGCACATAAATTTATATTCGCGTGCGATGACCACGCCCTGGTGTTTGAGTTTTTCCGCCGCCCAGTTTGCGACATCCACCACATCCACCGTGCCTGCGATATTTGTGCCGCAGTGACAGACATAGACTCCGATTCGCTCTGTCATTTCACCGCCTCCTTCCGCGCTTCGTGTTTCGTCCAACGGCGCGGCATGGGCAACCCTTCATCCTTCTTGCGCGGCGCGGCTGGCTCTTGTGTGACAGGTACTTCAATGCCGAGATTTGCCAGCGCGTTGCGCGAGCTGACGAGTTCCAAGCCAATGCCCAGCTTGCCAGGCTCCTTGCCAAAGGCGAGTCCCATCAATTGTGTGAAGAACAATACCGGCATGTGGTAGTTTGTGCCGAAGAAATGGTTGGTTTCGTTTTGATACGCGTCAATGTTCATCTGACACATCGGGCAGACTGTGACCATCATGTGCGCGCCTCGCTCGGATGCGTCAGAGATGAGTCTGCGGATTAACTCGAAAGCAGTTTCAGGTCCGATCTGAGTCATGTGTCCGCCGCAGCATTCTGTCGTGAGCGGATAATCGATCACGTCTGCACCTAATGCGCGCAGTAGGTCGTCTAATTCTGTGGGATGCTCATGGTCAGACCAGCGGTGTTGATAATCAGGCCGCGGCAACATACAGCCCATGTATGGCACGACCTTGAGTCCGCTCAAAGGGCGTACGACTTTACTTCGGATGGCTTCCAGTCCCACGTCATAGACAAGAATGTCGATCAGGTGACGCACATCTAGCGTGCCCGCTTTATATTCCAATCCACCAGCGGCAAGAGCTTCATTTACTTTTGCACCTAATGTTGGGCGCTCCTGCATGTAGTAATCCGCTTTGGCAAGGTTGAGATAACAAGCCGAGCACGGCGCGACGACGGTACGCGTGCCATTCATTTGCTTTGTGGCGAGGGCGAGATTACGCGCGATCAACGAATAGGCGGGGATTAGATTGATGCCAAGATATTCGGTCGCGCCGCAACAGTTCCAGTCGTCAATTTCTTCGAAGTGCAGATCGAGTGGTTCCATGATCGCATCGAGCGAATCTTTGTAAGCCTTTGCGCTGGAATCCATTGAACAACCTGGGTATAAAAGATATTTGTTCATGAGGTCAACTCCAGTTGTTTGGCGCGGTCCAATATTTTTGTCAGTTGATCGATGTGTTTGATACTTTTTGGTATGATGGCCATGCGCCCCTTTGTGATCATGCCAAATCCCATCGGCACCATGCCTGGCAGGCGTAATGGGAAATGTCTAAGATAATGCCGTGTTGCCAGCCCAAGTTCATAACCGCGGCCAAAGGTCTCGACCATGCCAACAAAGGTCTGCGAGAAATGAGGCGCTGTTGAGTCGGTATATAATTTTGCGTGGATCGCCATGCCCTTAAGTGTGTACATTACATCCGCGATATGCACCTCTTGAGGACAGCGCACAACGCAGTGATAGCACGAAACGCACAACCACGGGGTGTTACTGCGCAGAACTTCCTCGCGTATGCCTGCCCGTAACATGGCGAACAACATGCGTGGCGTGTGATCCATATCCTCGGCAACAGGGCATGAGCCTCCACAAGTTCCGCATTGGATGCACATCTCCAAATGCGAAACGCCCGCCGTCTTCATGCTGACTTCGTGTAAAAGGGAAAGGTCTTCTTCGCGGTTCATTCCCGCGCGGACTCTTTCATCTGTCATCTGGGGCATAGTGCCTCCGTGCTTTTGCAACTCTACCTGCCGCGTAAAGGACACGACAGACCTAAATCAGTTGCTGCTCGGTACGATAGGAATCGCCCATTTGCAGTTAATATAAGATACCCCACTTATTATTATAGTGACTAATTTCACAATAAAAAGTGACGAAAATAACCTAACCTGCCTGACAAATTCTATTTTCGCAAAAGAAGCGGTCAGTGCTGAATCAAAAAACATCCCGCAGGTTATATTGGCCTTTATGCGTCTGCCAACAACCTGCGGGATATCTCGAACTATTCACGATTTTTGTTATTCTTCCTGATGCCTAATTCTTGCTCCGCACACACGGCAGAAGCGGTCATTGGATTTTGCGCGTGTACCACATTGAGGACAATATGATTCTTCGTCGCCCTCTTCATTTTCCTGCGGGGTGTGGTGAGCCCTGCGGCGTGTTTTTTTAGTGGAGCTGCGGCCTGCCAGCCAGTAATAGATAAGCCCGCCCACGATCATCACGATCCCGATGCCCCCGATAATATAAGGCAGTGAATTATTCAATGAGACACGGCCCGGGGTATTCTCATCTACAGGTGCGGCAGGTTGAACTCCCTGCGGAGGCGAGACCAACGTGTCGGTTGTTTTTGTATACTTTAGATCCAATTTGAATTGTTCGCCGCTTTTCAATTTGACAGCTCCGCTCTCGTAATAGGTAAGCCCGCTTTCTACAACTGCCGGCCCAAGTTTGGGAGTCGTGGAAAGCGCAGAAGTATCTAATGGTTCAAGCACACGGATACCAAATGCGTCTACCGCATAATCGCCATTCCATAAATAGGAAAAAGTGCGCTCATGTACTTTTATCGTGATCGGCAGATAATACTCAAAACGTGCTTTGGGATTATTCAAGTTTACTGTGAATGCCTGTAAGCTGTCCTTCTTCGTTGGCCCTTCATAAACGGCATTGACCAGACTTCCGTCGGCAGAATAAGTTGCTACAGCCACCAGATTGGCATCCTGTGGAATATGGAAAGTCATCTTGACCGGGAAGAGCGTGGTGGCAGGCAGCTCAAAATCTGCGAGTACCAACATGCTGGGCTGGTCATATTCAGGCCATAACTGAATGTTCATGCCAGTCAAGGTTACGTTGCTTTGCGCCGACGTCAGGGAAGGGAATATCAATAACATCCCCATTGTTAAAATTAAGAACCACTTGCGCATCGAAATACCTCCGAACATAAAAAGTTTCCTGTATCTTACCATGCCCGGAAAGTAGCGGATATCCCCTGACTGCAGCAGAACATCACGCTTTATGCATGGCCTGCTGTAGCGCGTACCAATTGCCAGCAGGCGCGATTGTAAGGCGTGGAAATTCCATGGAACTCAGCCCGCCTTGTTACCGCGCCGCAGATGGCGTCAATTTCAGTGGGAGCGCCGCGGCGCACATCCTGGAACATCGAGGAATGATTCGTGGCGGTCTGGCGCGCCACATCTTCCGCCGCGCGGACGGGATTGCTGAATGGCAAATTTACATTTTCAGCCATTGCAACTTCCGCTGTTTCACGCGCCAGCGACGCCATTACTTTGCGTGCGTTTGGATGTGACAGCAATTCACCGTTTGAGATCCTCAGCAAAGCAGTCAGCGGATTGATCGCGGAGTTGATGACCAGTTTGCCCCAGATGAGCGAATTGGCATCGTTCACGATGTGCAAATTAAAATTAGAGGATCGCAGAACCGCTTCAAGCGGACCGAGCACCTGATTTCCCGCCTGTTCAATGGAGATTACCCCATCCCCGCCTGCTCGCACCAGGCCCGGGCCAAGCAGAGTCGCGCCAGTGGTGGTAATGCCGATTGCAACCCGGGCAGCCCCCAGGTCATGCGAGAGTATTTCACGGTTGCCGAGTCCATTTTGGAGAGTCAGCGCGAGTCCATCATCCGCAAGAGATTCCTTCAGCTGATTTGCCGCGCGTTCTGTCTGCCAAGACTTGACCAGCACCAGCGAAAATTTCACGCCGCTCACTTCATGAGGATCATCTGTCGCGTGGACTTTGTATGCGCGTTCATTTCCATTTGCATCTACAATGCGTGCGCCATTTTTTTGTAAGGCATGCAATCCATGTTTCCAAGTTCCAAGCATGGACACGGAATGACCCGCTTCGCTCAATCGCGCCGCGAACAAAGTTGCGAGTGCGCCAGTGCCAACTAGTAAGATGGAATTTTGATTCATAAGTCTTCCTCACGCTTCAACGCTTCAACGTTCAAACGTTCAAACTCTTCCCACTCTTCAGCGCTCATCTCAACGGTATGTTCAACAGCGGGGAAGCGTTTCGTTTCCACGTCGTCGAGATATTCAGTGAAAGCTTTGCTCATCTGTGTATGGAAATTCGCATACTGCTTGACGAATTTCGGCGTGAATCGTTCAAAGAGACCGAGCAGATCGTGTGTGACCAGCACCTGTCCGTCACAGCCCGCGCCCGCGCCAATGCCAATAGTAGGAATGGAAATTTGTTTGGAAATATATTCGGCCAGCTGCGCTGGGACAGATTCAAGCACGATGCTGAATGCGCCAGCATCCTCAAGAATGTGCGCGTCTTCAAGCAGACGTTTTGCCGCAGAAGCAGTTTTACCCTGCGCGCGGAATCCTCCAAGTTGATGGACAGATTGCGGTGTGAGTCCCAGGTGACCCATGACGGGAATGCCCGTGCCTACGATCGCCCGGACTACATCTGCGCGTTCACGTCCGCCTTCGAGTTTGACGGCGTCCATGCCAGCTTGTTGCAGGAAGCGCCCCGCATTGCGGACAGCTTCTTCAGTTGAAACTTGATATGACATGAATGGCATGTCGCCCACCAGCAGCGCGGACTTCGCTCCGCGTGAAACTGCGCGCGCGTGATGAAGCATTTCTTCCATGGTGACGGGCAGTGTGTTTTCGTAACCAAGAACAACCATCCCGAGAGAATCGCCGACGAGGATGGAATCAATACCCGCCTTGTCTATCGCCATTGCGGTGGGATAGTCATAGGCTGTGAGCATGGTGATCGGTTCGCCGCGTTCATTCTTCTGACGGAACGTAAGCGTAGTCACCTTCTTGCGTTGTGACGTGCTGGGGGAAATTGTTGTGGTTGACGTGGTACCCTCCAATATAGGTAGAGTCCGGATTATGTATTGATCTAGTTTGAAAGATTACTTCGTCACGTTCACAGGGATACGTGCGGTGTGGATATTATTCCACAAAACGATGGTTTTGGCTATTGTAATTCTAATTGTTTGACTATGATGAGATGGCGTTTCTTACGAGATATAATAGCCTTTCGAAGGCTGGATAATAAGCAGTATAATATTTTTATTCAACATCACATGTCATCAAAATGACATATAAAACGGAGAAATTGATATGCGTAGAATGTTAGGTTTTCTAATCGGAATTTTTGTCGGCGCTTTGGTGGGGTCAACAGTGGCATTGCTCATGGCGCCTGAGTCAGGCGAGAAACTTCGCAGCGAGTTGCGCGATCGTGGCCAGGGCTTTATGCACGATGTTCAGCACGCGGCAGATTCGCGCAAGATCGAATTGCGCGGGCGGTTGGATTCTTTGCGGGCGCCGAGGGATTTTTAATATGTAATTGGTAAATTACCAATTACGGTTTTGTATAGCTCTTCCACTTTTTTCATATTCATTCCATATTCCGCGCGAGTGGAAATCATATTTGCATTGAGACCTGCGGCTTCATTTCGCAGGTCTTCTCTTTGTATGGCTAGCAGGATCCCATCAGCGATGGATTGTGGATCGTTGGGATTCACGAGCAGTCCGTTGCGCCCGTGTGTGATCCACTCGCGGATGGATTCGAGGTCCCCCGCCACAGGGAAACATCCGCAGGCGATGCCTTCGAGTAGGGAATTCGGCGTGCCATCGTGAATGGCGGGCGAGACCACAATTTGTGCGCTGCGAAACGTCTCAGCCATTTGCGTGTGTGAAAGTTGTGGATTCAATTGAACGGCGTGTTCGATATTTAATTCCTTCATCCACTGCAAGGCCTGAGATTTTCCAGCCATTGAGGAAAAAATAAATTTTGCGTCTGCCCGTTTTTCAAGTACAAGCGGAATGGCCTTGAAGTAAGTTTCATTATTAACATAAGCGCGGAATCCGCGCGGATTAATGATGATCGGATCTTTCACTGGAATCTGCGGCGGATAAAATATATCACTTCGGATTCCGCCGTTGCCGGGTGTGACCAAAGTGGGTTTCTCCACTCTGAGTCCCCATTCGTGCGCGAGGCGGATGTCACGTTCGCAATCGGCGTGAAGCGCGTGAGTCATTTTCATTGCTTTGCGTGTATGGTATCTCATCAATGGTGTGGATAGCGCGTGCAGGGTAAAGTCATTGCCCCAAATGGAAATGAGCAATGGAGTACCTGTGTAAGCCTGCGCTGCCAGCATGCCTTCATACGGGACTCTTAGCGCATGCACAAGATCAGGGTTAACCTCTTTGATGAAGGCGCGTAATCTTTGCGCGGAGCGGGAAATGGTCAACGGGCCGAACCACTGTCTGATAAGTGTACGCAGTCCCGAGGTCCGCCCTGAAGCACTGCCGGGTTGTGAAGTCTGCTTTTTAACTGCGCTAAAAGCTACGGGTGTAATTTCCATCCGCTTATGTGGGAAATCCACATCACAGGCGAAAGTGGATGCGAGATAGATTTCGTCGCCGCGTTCTGCGAAATGGCGGATCCAGTTTTGGGCGATCGGGGAGCGGCCATCGGCCACAAAGAGAAGTTTCATGCGGTGATTATATACACATTGCCCGTAAACGTGAGACGTAGTATATTAACGTCTATGAATAAAAAGCGCATCCTGATCGTTGAAGATAATATGGATACTTATGAGCTTGAGCGTTTCATCCTTGAAAAGAATGGTTATGACACTTTTCTGGCTGTGAATGGACGCGATGGCGTAGATGCTGTTCGCAAGCAAAGCCCCGACCTGATCATTATGGATCTATCCATGCCTGAGATGGACGGTTGGACTGCGACTAGTTTGATCAAAAAGGATAAGTTGATATCCAATATCCCATTGATCGTTGTGACGGCTCACGCGCTGCCGGGCGATCGCCAGCGTGCGCTGGATGCGGGTTGTAATGAATACGTCACCAAACCAATGGATCTGCTTGATCTGGTAGATACCGTGAATCTATGGGTATACAAGGGCGCTTTGATGTGATGGGTTCCAGCGCGGCAGGCTATATCAAACAAAAAAATTATCAAAAGGAAAATCCATGAAGCAAATTTGTGTTGTCGGCGTGGGATACGTCGGACTTGTAACCGCGGCATGTTTTGCCGATCTTGGCAACCGCGTGACTGCGCTGGATGTGAACGAGCAGCGCGTTGAGAATCTCAAGAAGGGTATTATGCCCATTTACGAACCCGGCCTCGATGAGTTGGTAAAACGTAATGTTAATGGCGGGCGAATTACATTCACAACTTCCTATAAAGAGGCGTTGAAAAATGCCGAATACGCGTTCATCGCAGTCGGCACTCCCTCTGACGCAAAAGGCGCGGCGGATTTGCAGTACGTGGCCGCCGCTGCCAAATCGATTGCGGAGAATATGACTGCACCGCTGGTCATCATCAACAAATCCACAGTTCCTATCGGGACTGGTGATTGGGTGGCGGATATTGTGAAAGGTGCCCAGTCCAAGCCGATCGAATTCGCGGTCGTATCCTGCCCGGAATTTTTGCGTGAAGGATCCGCCATCGCTGACTTTACGAATCCGCATCGTACCGTGATCGGTTCACTCGACAAGGACGCCGCGAACAAAGTTGCTCATTTGCATTTGCCATTGAGGGCTCCAATTGTTATCACTGACTTGCGCACTGCAGAAATGATCAAGTACGCGAGCAACGCTTTCCTGGCGACAAAGATATCATTCATGAATGAACTCGCTGACCTGTGCGAACTGGTCGGCGCGGATGTGAAGGAAGTGGCCGCTGGCATGGGCTACGACGCACGCATCGGACGTCACTTTTTAGATGCAGGCCTCGGCTGGGGCGGATCTTGCTTCCCCAAAGATGTGGAAGCGCTGGCTTTTATGGCAAAAGAAAAGGGACTTAATCCACGAATTTTGAACGATGTAATGGAAGTCAATTATGATCGCCGCAAAGCCGCGGTGGAACATGTGGCAAAAATGGTCGGTGGAGATTTGAAAGGCAAGACCATCGGCCTGCTCGGTCTGGCTTTCAAACCCAACACAGATGACATGCGCGATGCGCCAGCCATTGATATCGCCGAGGCGTTGCTCGAAGCCGGCGTGAAAGTCCGCGCTTATGATCCGGTTGCGATGGAAGTTGCCCGCCCGATACTGCCGGCAGTGGAAATGTTTGACGAGCCTTATAAGATGGCGAAGGATTGTGATGCGTTGATGGTTGTCACTGAATGGAACGAATTCAAACAACTTGATCTTGAAAAAGTGAAAGGCTTGCTCAAATCCCCGGTCATTTATGATGGACGGAATATTTACGATCCCAAGTTGATGAAGGAAATGGGATTTATTTATCGCGCAATTGGGAGAAGGTAAACAAGTAATTTGGGAGCGTGTCGCCTAATCACCTAATGACTAATCCTCCTGTTTGTAACTACGAAGGCTCCGACTACCAACAATCTTTTTGGGAACAAGGCGGGCGCGAGTATGAAGACCGCGCTGAAGCCATTGCTCTCAAAAAAATGCTGCCAAAAAGCGGAAAGCTCATGCTCGAACTTGGCGCAGGAGCCGGGCGCAACACAGCGCGCTACGCCGGCTTTGAGCGCGTTGTCCTGCTGGATTATTCCACCACGCAGCTGGCTCAGGCTCAACAAAAACTTGGGCGCACTGACCAATATATTTATGTGGCCGCGGATATTTACCGCCTCCCTTTTCGTGACCAAAAGTTTGATGCCGCCACAATGATCCGCGCTCTGCATCACATGGCAGACGCGCCCAAAGCGCTCAAGCAGATCCGGAACATCCTGCGTTCGAATGCAGTTTTTATTCTTGAATTTGCGAATAAACTTAACATCAAATCGATTTTGCGCTATTGGCTGAGACTTCAAAAATGGAATCCATTCTCGCTTGAACCGGTTGAATTCGTCAAATTAAATTTTGACTTTCATCCAAAAGCGATTCGCAACTGGCTGGCAGATTTGGGATTTTCGATCGAGAAGACGCGAACCGTTTCGCATTTTCGTCTTGGCCTGTTAAAACGAATCATCCCTGCCAGGCTGCTGGCCGCGTTGGATGGATTTTTCCAGCCGACAGGTGAGTTTTGGCAGTTTACCCCCAGTGTGTTTGTAAAGGCAAAAACAAAAAATGGCATTCAAACAGATGAAGCCTCGTTGAATGTGATCGACCTTTTCAAATGCCCCGATTGTGAAGGCGAAAAATTGGAAGAAAATCAAGAATATTTACATTGCCCGGTCTGTGAATCGAATTGGGCCGTGCGGGACGGCATTTATGATTTCCGGGAGCGAATGAAATCGAAAGTTTGAAGATGTGTTGGGGAATGAGTATGTGACGTCTAGTTTCGGAAGCTAACCCTTTTTCTGCTTCTTCGCCAGCGGTAAATGAATGAAGAAGGTGCTTCCGGGGAATTTTTCTTCATCCTGTCCATCGCTTTCCACCCAGATACTGCCCTGCATGGCCTTTACAATACCAGCAGCGATCGCCAAACCAAGCCCGGCACCACCGCCCTTATAGCTGGTGCGGCTGGATGAATGCAGTTCCGCTTTTCCTAATTGATATAGTTTATCAAAGATGATTTTATGGTGTTCATCGTCAATGCCTATGCCGGTATCTTTCACGCGGATCTCGGCACAATTACCAAGATGTTTGTCGTCCACAACAACTGCAGAGACGGTGATCGAGCCGCCGTCCGGGGTGAATTTGATCGCGTTGACAATGATATGATCAAGCGCCTTCTTCAGTAATTCAGGATCAGCCAAAAGCGGGGGAAGAATTTGGATCGTATCATCCACGATAAATGTTAGGTTGCGCGCCGCTAGGTCATTCGTGTAATCCTTATGTATCAGCCGCAAGATCAGGCTCAGGTTAACTGAGCCAAGCTGTGGATTTATATCCTGATTGTCAAGGCGGGCTACATCCAGCATACTGTTCACGATCTGATGTAAACGGTTTGTGCCTTGTAAGACGCCATCACTCGCCTGTGCAAGAATGGGGTTATTTAGTATGACAGCATCTGCCTTTAACATATCGATATATCCTTTAATGACGGTCAACGGGGTGCGTAATTCATGCGCGGCCACCTGAATGAAAGCAGATTTATTTTTGTCGTGTTTCGCAAGTGTTTTATAGGCGACGTTCAATTCTTCCACACGCTGGGCAACTATGCGTTCCATCATTTGATTCATGCCGGTCACTTCATCATATAAGCGCGCATTTTCCAAAGCAACGATGGCTTGCATTGCAAAGGTAGCTGCCATTAAGCCATCGTCATCGTTGAATGCGTTCTTCGAACGGCTTAACATAAGCAAGCCGGCCACTTGGTTTTTCGAATATAAAGGCACCCCCAGCCACGAACGATCCTTGGGCAGCCAATCTGGCTGCTCCCAGCCTTCCACTGCATTTATATCCCTGACGAGCAGCGTCTCTCCCTTGTCGACGACTTTTATATAAAAATCGACATGATTGATCTTCAAGCGAAATTCTGAAATATTTGCATCCAGTGGGAGGCCGAAGTGCGCATGAATCCGTGGCTGATTATTTCCATCTTCCATGAATAGCACACCGCGATCATAAGACAGTACATGTTGTAACTGCTCAAGGATCTGGTCAGGCAATTTTTCAATGGCTGTTAAAGAGGATAATTGACGCGCCGAACCTGCCAACGCCTCTGCGCCGCGACGCCTTTCCTGCTCGGATGCAAAGAGGTTTGCATTTTGCGCCGCGGCTTTTTCTGCTACATCGCGCGCGCGCGCAAGTTCCACCGCGCGTTCACGGGCTTCATTCAACAGGCGCTCCACTTCCTTTTGTGCCCGCTCACGCTGCAGCACGAGCATCGTTCGCAAGAGAGCACTCGAAAGCAGATTCTTCAGTCGGACATAGACATCCCATTCTGATGGTCCCATTTCCGCCCACATGAAGCCGAAACGGTTGCTTGCCAAAGACAACGGCATGACTACAGCATCGTAGCGGCGGCCTTCCGGGGTCTTTCCGCGCGGTACCAGGCGGCCAGTGGCGAGTAATGTTTTTTCCTTCGGGATGGAAAATTTATTTTGATCATATTGCAGGAGCAGTCGGTAACTATCAGGTGGAGGCGAAGAGATCAAGCCTGGCGAACTGACATCGCTGTAGAACATCACATACCAGCGCTCGAAACCCAGCAAAGGGAAGTTCTTCGCGATCGCATCGCCGATCCCTTCGAGGGACATGGCGGGAGCCATGGAAAAACTGAAATTATTCAGCGCTTCTTCCTGTCGTTCAGATTGCAGGCGTTGATAGGCTTGCGCCCTTTGGGATAGTTCTCCTGTCAGCAGCCGCGCCTGTTGAAAAAGATTCTCGGCGTGAAGCATTGTGGTTGTACTTGTAATACCGCCCAGTGCATATTTTCTGAAAGTGGAAATAACATTATGCCAGATGGAGGAATCATAACCATTGGCTAGTAGCACCTCCACCATGGACTGTACCATTTTCAGGAAGGTTTCACTTTTCTCCGGGTCGCGCAAACACACCAGAAAGATATCCCACGTACGGCCGAACACATCAAGGTATTGTTTTTTCGCGGGGTCGTTCTCCAGGATTCCTGCTGCCTCAAACAAAGCGCGCAGGGCTGATTCTCGTTTATTTTCCAACCTGCCGGTGTGTGACACTTCTTTTGGAAGCACGATCGCCTTTTGCACACTTTCCGGTAAACACCCACAAGACCAGCGTATGACCAACTGCACCGGCAAAATATTAACTTCATCGACCGGCTCCCCGTTTATACGTTTTTTTAAAGCACCGAAGGCCAGCCGCCCGGCTTCGGTAAAGGATTGATGTACGGTGGTTAGCGGTACGCCAAGCGATTGTGATTCCTTTATATCGTCAAAGCCGGTCAGAGCGATCTTATCCGGTACCTGAATCCCACGTTGTTGTAACGCTTCCATGACGCCAAATGCCATGCGGTCATTAGATGCGGCTATGGCCTGAACCTGGAGACCGCGTTCATCCATCAATTTGCGTATCGCGGCGCGCCCACTCTCGGGTGTGTGATCGCCTTCCAAAACGATATCCTCATCAAAAAGGATATTGTGCGCCTTTAATTCATCCTTGTAAGCACTGAAGCGCTGATCAGATTCCCAGTGCCCTTTCGGGCCGCGAACAAATGCGATTCGTTTGTATCCGTGTGTTTCGATCAGATGACGTATTACGGCACGCATCCCGCCTGTGTTATCCGCAATAAAAGAGGATACGCCCTCCGCCTGTACTCCAAATGATGCAATGGGTGTAGGCGCGAACATACGACAAAAATTCTTTATGTCATCCGCAGAAGAACCGTGGCTGATGTCTGCAGTTAGTAGGACGCCGTCAAACTGTCCGGGTTTGATCAGATCGTACAGCCCATAAGACCAGCCCTCATTCTCCGGCGCGGCAATGGCGATCGGCTTGCCTCCCACGAAATAGATTACGTTCATATCATGGGTTTTGGCAGATGCCAATACGCCTGTCATGAACTCGGCATCCCACAAACGACTTAATTGTGCGCCGAGTACGGCAATTGTTTTTCGATCTTTGTTGGGTTTATTGAGTAGAACCATAGTGTCTAGAAATTATAAGCCAGGAAACTTGATTTGGAAGCCTCTCCACACAAAAGGAAATGAAATTGTCACAATAAGCGCAGCCCTCGGTCAGGTTATGCGCGGATCATAGTAAGCAGCATTTTGAATTTTTGTGTGGCCTTTAAAGCATGTGGTTCATTGGCGGGCATGATGATCGCGTCGCCGGTTTTTAGATCGAACGGTTTGCCGGAAATAATCACTTGTGTTTCGCCCTCCAAAATATGGACAAGCGCATCGAATGGTGCTGTGTGTTCGCTCAAACCTTGATCTTTATCGAATGCAAAGAGCGTCACGTTACCGGCTTCTGCTTTGGTGATCTGGCGGCTAACCACTGCGGCGTCTTGATAATTAACCATTTCAGTGAGAGCGAGAATTTGAGATGTTGGTGCTGTTGACATATTAACCTCGTAAATAATTAACGGATTTCGATCTGATATGCGGCGTGTTCACGCGTAATACGGGTTGTGCCTGTGATGACCAGATATGCCTTTTCACCGGATTTTAACGAGAGTGGAATGTCTGCGGTCTGGTCTTCATTGAGCGGGATCATTGTCACACTGGAATCACTCGTGCGGATGAGCGCCAGACCAAAAGTCTGGGGAAGAACGTTTTGGATTCTTGCGAATCCCTCAGCTGTCCAGCCTCCATCATCCGCTTCAAAATCGGAGCTATAGCCTGCCGCTTCGATTGAGACATTATCAAGCAAAAAGCCATCTCCATAAAGCCCGGCATCTGTAATATATTCATATCTCACGGATATTTTTTTTCCGGCATATTGTGAAAGATCAACAGTCTCTTCGATCCAGCCATTGCTTGTGCCAGTATACCCCCAGCCATAACCAGTGCCAGTTGAATTGTTGTCTGTGCCTGATGGCGTTTTTATGATCTGCCAGGTTTTGCCATCTTCAGAAACTTCAAGATAGAGGTAATCCCAATCCTTTTCGATATCGAACCAGGTTTGAAATGACATATTGATCGGAGCGCTGATATCCGTGAAATCAAATTCTTTTGTCAGTGTCATATCAGACGAGTTGCCTATATTGGACCAGAAGGCATATTTGCCAGCGTATGGGTCGGTGGGCAGCAAGCTAGTGACGGTTGAGCCTTTGAAGGAAAGTGTGTAATCACCCGCGCACTCGATCGTGAGGTAATCCACGCCATATTGATGTACATCAAATGTGAGTGGGGCTTGTGGGCAGTTGGAAATCGTTTCAGGGGCTGCGGCTCGGGGCGCGGCGGAATAATTTTTATATATATAGCGTCCATCGCCGACGGAGCCATCCAGTAGGAAGTTTGTTAAAGCCCAGTCCATGAAAAAACTATCGGCAGTGATCAGTTTGCCTGTTGCGGGGTCTGTGATGTTAAGCGTGGCGAGCGTATCATCTATGCTGATTAGATCGTTTTCAGGATTGCTAGTGAGTGCTTTGGTTGCTATTTCGCCGAATCTGTCGAGGAAATAAGTGAGGAAAAGAAAACTCGCGCCATAGTGCGCGGAAAAATCAGGAGAGGAATTATTCACCCATGTATTCAATTGCAAATCAGTGTCTTGGATATATGCCTGATCATGGTTTCCATTTCCGTACCCATTGATAAAGGAGCCCACTTCGGCGAATCCTTCTGCCATCCAGTTCACATCATTTCGGTCGGTTGGGAATTGGATCATGTGTACGAATTCGTGCGCAAGCGTGGCGTAGGTATATTCATCCGCGAGGTTCTGAGTTGTACCCAATACATAAGTTTCATGACCGTTGGAATACTTTCGCACTATAGGATTAAATTCGTCTGATGAATTAAAGTAGCCCGCGATGTTGTGTCCAATATCATTGGCGTAGATCACAAAAATGTGCGGGTCTCCGTCGACGCCTGGCGTCCACTCGCTGCCGAAGAACTCACGGTCGGTTGGGTAGATCTTGTTTTCAAAGGTGTCCATCAGGGCTTTCACATCAGCTATATTGGCGCTTACCCCATCCTCTGCCCAGAAATATGTATGGTTAGTTACATAGAGCATGGTGGCTTCCATTTGACGATGCTCATGTGTATCTGAATTCAGGATCCAAAATTTTTCCTTGTCGCCCACTTGATACGATTTGGTTTGTACTGTCTTTGGAATATTGCATAATCCCTGCAAACGACAGGCCAGTTCATACGGGTCATTTTCTGGAATGAGACTTTTCTCCAGCGTGTTGAGCGTTTCATTTGAAACTGAATCAGCGGACGGGCGTATGACCTCCGGCGCGCTTGTGGGTGTAACACCATTAACTGGGAAGATGGGATTGTCAGTTATTGGAGCTGGTTTGCCGTATATGAAATATCCATATCCAGCTAATCCGGCCACCAGCACGCAGATACAGCATAACGCAACTGCTATCCCTATTATGACCGCTGTGTTATTTGATTTATTTTCTTTCATGATTTTCCTCTGACCAATAAAAATTTTACCCATCATAATGCTTGTAACTAAAAACTAGATTAGCAAAAGAAGAAAGAGGAAAGACAGCCTATGCCGTCTTTCCTCTTTTCACCGTGTACAAATTGGTATTTACGCGTCTACTTTTTGCTTTGACTTTTTCACGGCCGCTTCAGTATGGAAGATGATCTTGTTTTCCTTCACGTCCACGTCCACTGTCACAACGGCGCCGTCTTTGAATTTTCCGCCAAGCAATTCCACTGAAAGTGGACTCTCGACATATTTCTGGATCGCGCGTCGTAGCGGGCGCGCACCGAATGCGGGATCAAAGCCTTCCTTCGCCAGCCAGGCACGCGCCGCATTGCTCAACTGAACCGTAATGTCGTGTTCGTTCAAGCGGTCTTGTACTTCCTTCATTTGCAAAACCACGATCTCTTCCATCTGCTCGATGGAAAGTGGAGAGAACATAATGGTCTCGTCCACGCGGTTGATGAACTCAGGACGGAATGCACCTTTGAGCGCTTTCTCGATTTTGTCGTGCATGGCGCGTTCGTCGTCATCGGCTTTTTGGGTGAGGAATCCCAACGTGCCGCCTTTTGTCACATATTCAGTACCCAGGTTCGAGGTCATGATCAGAACCGTGTTGCGGAAGTCAACCACTTTGCCCTGACCATCCGTCAAGCGGCCGTCATCCAAAATTTGAAGCAGTGCATTCCACACTTCAGGATGCGCCTTTTCGATCTCATCAAAAAGCACGACTCGATAAGGGCGCCTGCGGACTGCTTCTGTGAGCTGGCCGCCTTCTTCATAACCGACATATCCAGGAGGCGCGCCGAACAGACGGCTGACCGTGTGCTGTTCGCGATATTCAGACATATCAATGCGGACGAGAGCTTCCTCGTCATCGAACATGAACCACGCGAGAGCTTTTGCCAGCTCGGTCTTTCCGACCCCGGACGGGCCAATAAAAATAAACGAGCCGATCGGTCGGGACGGATCTTTCAGCCCGGAGCGTGCACGGCGAATGGCATCCGAAACAGCGTGAATGGCTTCCTCCTGACCGATGATGCGCTCGTGCAAACGCGCTTCCATGTGCAGGAGTTTTACTGATTCCGTTTCGAGCATTTGATTAACTGGGATGCCCGTCCACTGATGCACAACCGAGGCGATATCATCCACATCCACCACTTCATCCAGTTGATGTTCGGTTTCCCATTTTTCGCGTTTATCAAGATATTCAGATTCAAGCCTTAATCTTTCGGCTTTCTTTTGTGCGGCTCGTTCGTAATCACGTTCCAAACCAGCCTGTTCTTCTTCGGCGCGCAAACGATCCACATCTGTTTTCATGCCCTTCAGATCGGGAGGCATGGAATACAACGCCACACGGACTTTCGCGGCGGCTTCGTCCATCAGGTCAATGGCTTTGTCGGGTAGGTGTCTGTCTGTTACGTAGCGATCAGCCAAACGGGCGGCGGCTGTGAGCGCCTCATCCGAAAAATGGACTTTGTGATGCGCTTCGTAGCGGTCACGTAAACCATGCAGCATCTTGATCGTGTCATCCACGCTCGGCTCGTCTACATGGATTGGGGCGAAGCGCCTTTCAAGCGCGGCATCTTTTTCAATATGTTTGTGGAACTCGTCCAGCGTGGTCGCGCCGATGCATTGCAGTTCGCCGCGCGCGAGGGCTGGCTTGAGCATGTTGCTCGCATCCATTGCGCCTTGCGCCGCACCGGCGCCAACGACTGTGTGCAGTTCATCGATCATCAGGATCACATCGCCTTTCGAGCGCTGGACTTCATCCATGACGGCTTTGAGTCGTTCTTCAAATTCACCGCGGAAGCGTGAGCCTGCAATCATGGCCGCGAGGTCAAGTGCGACCACGCGTTTGCCTGAAAGAATTTCAGGTACATCGTTGCTGGCGATCTTCTGCGCGAGACCTTCCGCGATGGCGGTCTTGCCGACGCCTGCTTCACCAATGAGAACTGGATTGTTTTTTGTGCGGCGGGAAAGGATCTGGATGAGGCGTAAAATTTCCTTGTCACGGCCAATGACTGGGTCAAGTTTGCCTTCGCGCGCCAGTTGAGTCAGGTCACGCGAGTATTTTTCGAGCGCGCGATATTTCGTCTCAGCCTGTGGATCTGTGACTCGTTGTCCGCCGCGCAGGTCTTGAATTGAATCGTAGACTCGGTCACGCGTCAGCCCAGCGCTTTCCAAAATGCGCGCGGCGGGAGTGTTGCGCTCGGTCAGAATGGCCAGGAAGATATGCTCGGTGGAAATATATTCATCCTTGAGACGGTTGGCTTCCTCGTTGGCGAGATCAATGATCCGCTTGACTCGCGGCGTGATGAATATCTGTCCTGCACCGCCGCCAAAGATATTTGCCTTCGGGCTGGCGCGCAAAGTGGCATCCAGCCGCTCGGTCAGCGCTTCTGCGCTCACGCTCAATTTTTCAAGGATCTGGGGAATCACTCCGCCTGGTTGTTCGATCAAAGCCAGCAGGATGTGTTCAGTATCAATCTGGTTATGTCCGTAGCGCTGGATGATCTCAGCGGCGCGCTGCGCGGCTTCCTGCGCTCGTTCGGTAAATCTATCAAATCGCATCATGGGGTAGTTCCTCCGTTGGGGAAAATAGATGATAGACCATTGACCGTTGACCACAGACCATACTTTACAGTCCATCGTCCACTGTTCTACCCTCCGCCGTCCAACAATGATAGGCATTATAACAAAAGCAAGGTTAGCGCATGATAGATACGGCATAAGAGATATGTAAGAAATAAACGGCTATAATATCTTCATGGCCTCTTTCACCATCTCTGCGCGCGCAGAGCAGCCCGCCAACCTGCGTCCGCTCAGCATTCTGCGTGACCTGCCAGCGGTCGCCGATCTCATTGAGATGTGCTTCTCCAGCACAATGGATAATGACGGCAAGCGCTATGTGCAGGATATGCGCCGCGCAGGCAATGACAATTCGTTTTTGAAGTGGGCGAATCGCGCGGCTGATTCCACGTCCCTGCCGCTGACGGGTTATATCTGGGAGGAAAATGGAAAGATCATCGGCAACGCTAGCCTCGTCCCATTTCGAAATAACAAACAACGTGTTTATCTTATCGCCAATGTAGCCGTTCACCCGGATCATCGCCGTAAAGGCATCGCCCGCATCCTTACTGAACGAGCCATGCAGCACGCTCATGAAAAAAAGATAAATAATATCTGGCTGCACGTCCGCGATGACAATCCCGCCGCAATCGATCTTTACACACAACTTGGGTTTGTCGAACGCGCTCGACGAACTTCCTGGCAGGCAGTCACAGACTCATATGCCCCGATTTTGCAAACGGATATTGCCATCACAAACAGACATCCACGCGATTGGCAGACTCAACTCAACTGGCTTTCGCGCCTTTACCCTGACCTTCTAGCCTGGCACCGCAACTGGACATTCGCCTCCCTGCGGCCTGGTTTCTTCAACTGGCTGTACCTGCTATTTATCGACATGAACATTCGTCAATGGACAGCTGTTAGGAAGGATCAGATGGAAGCCGCGCTCGCATGGATCCCCGATGGGCGTGGCGAATATCTTTTTCCAGCGATCAGTGATCGGTCCGATCCGGTTGCGTTGACTGCGTTACTGTTACAGGCGCGGCGTGATATGTCTCCTTATTATCCAAAAGTGGCAATGGAATTCCCCTCCACTGAATTTGACGGCGCCATTCTTGCCGCAGGCTTCAAATCGATCCGCACCTTGATCTGGATGCAAGCAACTTTGTAACTCTTTTCCCGTATTTATTATAGGTTCCGTCATAACAAAAACAAAAGGAGTTTGAATGACAAAGTTTTTCCTCCGTTGGGCGATCAACGCGATCGCATTGTACGTAGCAGTTCAGTTCGTAGCAGGCATTGATTTTCAGGGTAAATGGACCGGCTTATTGTGGCTGGCGCTTATCATTGGTTTGTTAAATGCTTTGGTGCGGCCGCTGCTAAAACTACTCACTTTTCCGCTCATATTCCTCACGCTTGGATTGTTTACCATCGTCATTAACACGATCGTGCTTATGCTCACCAGTGCCATCGGTCAGGCGTTTAACCTCGGTTTGACCGTGGATGGCTTCTGGCCTGCGCTGCTCGGCAGTATTGTGATCAGCCTTGTAAGCGTTGTGTTGAGCTTGATCCTGCGTGATGAGTTGAAGGGAAAGAGAAAGTAAAAGAAAGGAAGCTCGGCATTTTTGTTGCCGAGCTTCCTTTCTTTGTTACCTGCTGGGATTATTTAATATGTAAAGCCGATG
>CAIWRB010000021.1 GCA_903914955.1 uncultured Chloroflexota bacterium
AGAAAAGCTGTCAATACAAAAAATCTGGTAGTCAAGATTTCTAACAATGAGTGCTGTTTCATAGATACTCGCTTTAGGAAAAAAATTGATGAAAAAAAATGTACCCAAGATTAATATTATGACTGCAATTACCATGATAATCAAAAGCAGATTGTTTGGTCTTACCACCTCGGTTTTATAAGCGCCGCAACTAGGACATCTTACGTCACTGCCACTATACACGGCACCACAGAGAAGGCATTTCCGATTTCTATACATTATTGCGAGGTTTTGTTGTTTTTGTATTGAATAATGATTATCAATTGCTGCTCCGCAATAGCAACATCTACCAAGGCGCTGTAAACATTGGTTATGAACTATACCCTTGCCTGAGCAAAGAACAACAACATCTTCATTGACAAACTTTCTCCTGCATACGGGACATGTGTTCCCTACCGATAAGCTATTTTCTTTGAAAATTTCGATTTTATGAACCTGCATAGAAATGTCCTGCTATTGATGCGGGCTAACGGTTTGCGTTACCTGCGCTGGGGCGGGGACGGCGAAGCCGTCCAGCCAGAAAAATGCTAAGGCGTGTAAAACTGCTTGAGATGTGCGCAGAATCCCCAGCGTCAGGTGCACGCTTTGTTGGGCAGTTGCCCATTTAAGAAACTACTTGATTAATCACTTGGTTCTTTCCATAACAAGTAGGCGAACGGCTAAGCCTGCATAAACTGTGCCGAGTAGCCATTTTTGGAATGACTGAAACTTGTTATTTGAAACAAGCAAAGTTGAAGCACTTCCGCTGGCTATTGCAAGGAAAGAATTCCATAAAAAGCCAAGTAATGCCAATAATGTGCCAAGAATGAAAACCTGTAATCCAATTGAGCCAAATTTGGGATTTGTAAATTGTGGAAGAAAAACCGCTTCAAACAAGATGGCTTTGGGGTTTAAAAGATTGGTAAAGAAACCACGACGGAAATTCTCAAGAGGGGATTTGATGGTGGTTACTGCTTCATGATGAGTATCTCTTGATTGAATACTTTTAATAGCCAACCAAACAAGATAAGCCGCGCCAGCGTACCGTATTACATCAAAGGCAATTGGAAAGGTTGCGATAATGGCGGATAACCCAACTGCTGCGGCTATTCCGTGAATAAACATCGCCAGTGTGACGCCTAAACTAGCAAAGAAAGCAGGTTTGCGCCCTTGAGAAACACCAGTTGCCACCAAAAAAGCCATATCAGGTCCAGGCGTGATAAACAATACCATGACGGTAACAAAGAAAATGGGAAGAACAGATAAATCAATCATGCATGATTTCCTTTGGTAAATAAGGATAATGTTTTGCAAGGAACTGCCCAACTACTGCTTCAGCTGCCATTTCACAGCCTAAGGGGCTTTAGGTTGCGCCGTCTAAACGCCTATTTCCATATAGTAATATAACCTGCAACAGATTAATCACCGATCGCCTTTACCTTACCTCCCAATTATAGCCCTCCCCACCAAAAGCACCCCCCTCAATCTCCTCTCCTAGTAATCCCATAGTACCGCTTGACATTCTCACACATTTGTTCTATCATTCCCCTACACGAGAAAGGCTTTCCGCCCTTTCTCGTTTTTGCTTTAAGCGTATGTTTTGCTTTTAACCTCTTATGTCCCGTCCTTCTGAAACTGACAACACCCTCCTGATCGGTCAACCCTGGAACGGTCTCTACCGAGATCGTTATTCCTACGACCGCGAAACCCTCCTCTCCGAATCTATAAAAGCATGGCGGCTCAATCCTCTCGCCCGCAGGCTCACGAACCTTTACAAGATCTACAACATTGACGGTATCTCCTTCCATTGCGATCATCCCGCCACCGATAAATTCCTGCACACCTTTTGGGATCACGAACTCAACGCCATGGATGAAATGCTCACCGAGATCTCAAATGAATTATTCCTCTGCGGGAATGTCTTTCCCCTCTTCTCAATCGATTCCACTGGAATGACCTACGTCCGCATTTTCCCCAC
>CAIWRB010000022.1 GCA_903914955.1 uncultured Chloroflexota bacterium
CTGATTCGGCGTGTTGGTTTTTCTGGCGCATCCACCAGATTCCAATCATAGATCAATTCGTGAGTGTTTTTCGGGCCTTCGAACATGGTTTTACTCCTTTGACAAAATGATCTTCAACTCATCATTTCCTTGCCAGCTTGATAGGCTTTCAAATTGCCTTCCAGGTATTTTGCGGGAATTCGAAGTTTTATCGTCTTCTCCCACAGATCCTGAGGAATGGGCAATATAGTGGACAACGCACCAAGCAGCACAACATTTGCCATGCGCCCATCGCCAAGGTCGCGTGCCATTTTGGATGCGGGCAGGACGATGACGCGTAATCCCATTGATTTCAAATATTCGACAGTTTCGTGCGGATAGATTTTCTCCGCATCCGCGACCGAGGCGGGAATCAATTCATGATCATTAATAAAGATAGTTCCATTTTTTGGATCAACATAATGGGCAAAGCGCAGTGCTTCCAGTTTTTCCAGACCGATCACAGCGAACGCTTCGCCAGGTGTGATGATGGGCGAATGGACTTTCGCAACTTGGTCGAAGCGCACATGAGTTTCCACACTTCCGCCGCGTTGTGACACACCGTGCACTTCGGTTTGTTTTGTATCGTAGCCCGCACTGACCGCGGCCAGCGAAGTTATCTCGGCGATTAATAATGAGCCCTGACCGCCGACGCCCGCGAACATTAAACTGTATGTGTTCATGCAAATGCCTCCGCTAATTTGATCGCGTCCGTCGGGCAAACCTGCGCGCAGACCGTACAGGATGTACATTCATTCGCGGCGATAACAGGAAAGTTTTGTTCAGTGCGCGTAATGGCGGGGCACCAAACTTTGAAGCAAGCATCGCATTTTGTGCATAATTCCTCTTCCACAATAAAGGGGATGACATGCCGCTTCTTTATCTCTGGAAGTTGGTTGCATGGTCCGCGAGCGATCACCACTGATGGTCCTTTGTATGCGATGGCGCGTCGAATCGTGTTGACGATTTCCTTGCGCTGCCAGGTATCCACCACTTCAACGGAGCCAACACCCGTTGCGCGGCAAAAAGCTTCAAGGTTAAGTTTGGGCGTTTCTTCTCCTAAGAGATTTTTGCCTGATGCAGGATTCTGCTGACTGCCAGTCATGCCTGTTGCGGAGTTATCCAATATCACAAGCGTGAGATGACTCTTGTTATAGACCGCGTCGATCAATGGCGGAATGCCCGAGTGTATGAAGGTTGAATCTCCGATGATCGCGACAGTATCTTCGTGCCCGGCTTGCTCCAATCCAACCGCCACGCCGATGCTCGCTCCCATACAGAAGGTGGTGTGCTCTGCTTCATAGGGAGGCAACGCGCCCATGGTGTAACAACCGATATCGCCTGATACGGTGACCTTCAATTGCTTCAACGCGGCGAAGACCGTGCGATGTCCGCAGCCGACGCACATCATCGGCGGGCGCGGGATAAGGTTGACTTGTTCGGTAAACGGTTTGGGCGGATCGCCAAGGGCAAGTGCGCTTCGCAAACGTCCAGGAGAGTATTCGCCGATCAGGCCGAATATTTCCTTGCCTTTGAGATTTGCGATTTCCAAATTGCGCATGTATTCTTCAATGAACGGCTCGCCTTCTTCAATGACATAGACGGTTTCATATTGTGAACAAAACTCGCGGAGTAAATTTGCTGGTAATGGAAAGGTCATTCCTAATCGTAAGACTCCAGCATTCGGCATAACCTCTTTAACGTATTGATATGCGATTCCCGAAGTCACCACGCCGATTGATTTATTATCATTGTGCTCCATGCGATTGAAGGAACATGTCTCAGCGTAAGCGGTGAGAGCATTCAGCGTTTTCTCAACTTCGGGTCGGCGTATCAAGCGATAGATCGGGACCGAGAAGCGCTTTGCGTCGCGCACAAACTCCTTCTTTTCAACTTCCCTGCGTTCTCCAACTTCGACCAGTCCCTTATGATGAGCGAGGCGCGTGGTGGTACGCAGCATGACGGGTGATTTAAATTGCTCCGATAATTCCAATCCCGCGATCATGAAGTCGTGACATTCCTGCGCGTCACTCGGCTCCAGCACGGGGACTTTTCCCACGCGAGCGAGATAGCGATTGTCCTGTTCATTTTGCGAGGAGTGCATTCCGGGGTCATCCGCAGAAATGACAACAAATCCACCGTTCGTGCCTGAATATGGAAAGACCATGAACGCATCTGCGGCCACGTTCAGGCCGACATGCTTCATTGTGACCAGCACGCGCAGTCCGCCAATTGCCGCGCCCATGCCTTCCTCGAATGCAACCTTTTCATTCGCTGACCAGCGTGGATTGGTTTCAGGGAAACGCATCGCGAGAGTCTCGATGATCTCGGTGCTTGGCGTGCCGGGATACCCCGAGACAAATTTCACCCCCGCTTCCCATGCTCCGCGGGCGATGGCTTCATTGCCTAACAAAAATTCGCGCATAGTACCTCCGTGTTCATGGAATTGTTCCGCCGCAAAGAGCAATTGCGCTCCTCGCAATGACATTATTTACAGTTTTAAAATCCTTGCCGCATTGTCATAAAGAATGGCTTGCTTTGCTTTTTCCGAAATTGGGAACGCGCAAATTGCATTTGGATTTCTTTTCAAATCCGGGTTACCGGGCCAATCGGAACCATAAACGACTTTATCTGCAAGTTCTTCCAGCCGTGGAAAATATTCCAATAAATTTTTGGCGGGCAAACCCGAGATTTCCATATACACATTTGGATGCCGCCGCGCCATCCAAAACGCCTGTTCATACCAGAACGGTCTGCCCGAGTGAGCCATCAAAATATTCAGCTCTGGAAAATCAACCGCAACATCATCCAGCAGCAATGGGTCGCCATATTTGATGCGCGCACCTTTGAAAACTGATGAACCTGTATGTACCAGCATAGGCACTCCAAGTTCCTGTGCCTTTGCATAAAGCGGATACATGCGCGGGTCGTTGACGTAATGATGCTGATAAGTTGGATACACTTTGATGCCACGGAAATCGAATTCTTTTACGAGCCTCTCGAGTTCGGCGGCAAGATCATTGATGATGAATGGATTGATGCTGGCGAATGGAAGCAAGCGACCACTCGGACCTGAGGCGGGGTCGGTGATCCTGTTGGCTTCGGTGCAGAATTTGCCGACATACTCGTTGTCCGCGACCCCGGTTGTGATCGGCGAAACTTCTGCGAGACCGACAGCCCAGTCAATATCGTTCGCCTGCAAATATTGACGAATGCCTTGAGGGGTGAGTTTCTGTTCGATAAATTCATCAAAGTCTCCTTTGAAATTGGATCGCGTCCAATCCATCACCGATGGGAGTTCATGCTCCGGGCGGCTGAGGTGTATGTGGAAGTCTATGATCATGGTCAGTTGTCAGTGGCACGAACTATTAAGGCACGATCACCGAGCGGATGCCTTCTCCGCTGCGTAGTTTATCGAACGCGGCGTTGATATCGTTGAGCGCGAATTGCGCGGTGACAAGTTCCTTCACTTTTATTTTGCCCTGCCGTGCCAGTTCTAGTACACGCGGATAATCTACTGCGCGGCAACCAAGCGACCCGACAATTTCCATTTCGCGGTACATGACGCGCCCGGTATCGAGAGTCATTGGTTTGTCGGTAAAGCCGACCACCACGAAACGTCCGCCGGTGCGAATGCAGGAGAATGTTTGCGCCTGCGTCACAGGATTGCCGATGGCTTCAAAACCGATATCCGCCCCGCCGCCGGTCAACTTGCGGACTTCCTTATCCACGCGCTCGACAGTCTTCGCGTTGATCGTGACTTGCGCACCAAGCTTCTTCGCCCATTCCAATTTTGAATCGATCATGTCCACGGCGATGACTCGTGCGCCGACAGCTGCCGCGATTTGGATCAGATTCAATCCGATGCCACCACAGCCGAAGACAATGACTGTGTCGCCGGGCTTCACTTGTCCGCGATTGACCACTGCATGATAGGGCGTCGTGACGGCATCTGCGATGATGGAACTTTCGATGAGCGGGAGTTCATCTGGCAGCGCGATAATATCCTTGGCAGGCGCGAGCATGTATTCCGCGTAACCGCCATCCACGTTGTTGCCGAACATCACCATTTTCTCGCAGATGTTTTCGCGTCCAGTGCGGCACATGGTACATTGTCCACAGCCATAGACGGCGGGCAGCAGAACGCGCGCGCCTTCCTTCCATTGCGACACGCCCGCGCCAAAACTTGAAACAATGCCTGAGACTTCATGTCCCAGCACGAGCGGCGGCTTTTTGAAAGTCGGCACGCCATGATCGATGTAGTGCAGGTCGGTGTGACAGACTCCACAGCCGGCCACTTTGACGAGAACCTCCCCCGCGCCCGGGGTTGGGGTTGGGATCTCTTCCACAGCCAATGGCTGATTAGGGGCATGAAAAACAGCAGCTTTCATTTTATTTCTTCCTCCAATGCCTGACGAAATTGATCGGGGACGTGCTTTTTCTGGAAGGTCTTGCGGTCTGCAATCATGACTGTGATCTCGCCATTTGCCGTGAGACGATCTTTGGTTTCGTTGAAGATCTGAAAATCAAAACGCATACTTGAATTACCGATCTTCCCGGCGCGACAGTGAATTCTTAGGATGTCGTCAAAATGCGCGGGCGCCTTGTATGATGCGTGCGAGTCCACATAGAGCATATCCATATTTTCATCGAGCATGCGCTGATAACTAAAGCCAGCGGAGCGCAGGTATTCAATCAATCCGACATCGAAATAATTGAGATACTGCGCGAAGTTGACGTGTCCTTGTGCGTCGGTCTCGTTGAATCGCACCTTGATTGTTGTGGAAAATGGATAAAGGTCCGTCATAAAATTACTTTGCGCGTACTTCCAACACAATTGCCGCGGCAGTATCGCCGGCCGCGCAGCCTGTAAATAACCCATAGCCGCCGCCGAGCATCACCAGTTCTTCGATCATCTCAATGATAAGTCGCATGCCAGTCGGTCCCTGCGGATGCCCCCAAATGAGCGATGAGCCGTAGTTGTTCATCTTATCCAATCCAACGCCCAATTCGCGGCTGAGGAAAATATCGTTCAAGGCAAAGGGATTATGGGTCTTGATGACTTTGATGTTTTTTATATCCACGCCTGATTGCGCCAGCGCTCCGTGCACAGCGGGGACGTTTGCTTTTGGCATGAAGCCTTTTGCTGTGCGTCCTTCGCTGAAGGAAAGCAATTGGATCTCGATCTTTGAATCTTTGCTGAGTTCGCGTGCTTTTTCCTGCGTCGTGACGATCATGCCCGCATTACCATCGGCGGGGAAAGTTTGTCCGCCAAATGTGACCGTTCCATCGGGCGTGACAGGTTTGAGTTTTCCCAAGCCTTCAGCAGTCGAAGGGAAGATCCCTTCATCGTCGGTCACGGTCGCGATGACTTTTCTTCCAGACGGATTAACTTCCGCTGGGGTCATGTAAAGTTTGTGGAAAGCCGCGTCATTTTCAAGCGCTTTCTGATATTGTGCGTAGCGCATCAAAACGACCTCGTGCTGTTCAGTGGTGCTGATGACCGCTTCCTTCGCGACGTTCTCGGCTGTCTGCAACATGGTATTGCCAACAAAGGGGTCACGGTTGAAGTTGTCCCAGACCCAATCTTCCGCCTCGCCGCGCGCGCCCGGGTTGTTCGGATTCGGATAAAGCAGGTGAGGTCCGTTGGATGTGCGGTCAGCGGTGATGCACAGGATGGAATCGCTGCTGTCTGTTTCCACGGCTTGGGAAGCGCTGCCGATCACCCGCGCGGATGTGGCGCAGGCCTGCGAGAAAACGGGCCCCGTTACCCCTTCCGCGCCGATCATGCCAGCCAGCCAGGGTGCGCCGTAGAATGAACTTGTCGCGGGGACGGTCATGCCGAGATAAACATTGCTAAATATGACGGGTTGGATGTTGCGCGCCGCCAATGCTTTGCGCGTCACGTCCGCCGCGAATTTGATCGTATGTAAACTTGCAAAACTTCCCTGCCAGCGCGCAAAGGGCGAGCACCAATATCCGCCGTAGGGGATGAATGTTTTTTGGTACGCCATGTTAAGCTCCCACGGTCTGACCGCCGTCAACGAAGATCGCCTGTCCAGTGATGAACGAAGCCTGATCGCTGGCCAGGAAGGCGTGCACAGCCGCGATCTCGGACGGCTCGGCAAAGCGTTTCAGCGGAATTTTCTCCAGCAAATTGGCCATGACGTTTTCAGGAATGGCGGCCGTCATGCGCGTCTTCGTGCCGCCCGGCGCGATGCAGTTAACCGCGATGTTGAAGCGCGCCCATTCCAGCGCGAGGGTTTGCGTCAGGCCGACCACGCCAGCTTTCGACGCGGCGTAATTTGCCTGCCCGAAATGTCCGATTGCCGCAACCGAAGCGGTGTTGACGATCCGCCCGTATTTTTGTTTGATCATTTCCACGGATGCAATTTGCGCGCAAAGCCATGTGCCTTTCAAGTTGACATTCAATACCGCATCCCACTGTTCATCAGACATTAATTTGACTTCGCCGTCCTTGACGCGTGTGGTCAACGAGTCGCGCGTGATGCCTGCGTTGTTGATCAGCACGTCAAGCTTGCCGTGTTCTTTGATGATGGCGTTGACAACATTTTGAACATCTTCGCGCAAAGTAACGTTTGCTTTCATGGTTGTTACTTTGCCGCCCGTCTTTTCCGCTTCTGCGCAGGTTTCTTCCAAGCCTGCTTCATCCATGTCTATGGTCACGACCTTTGCGCCTTCTTCAAGAAAGCGCAAAACGATCGCCCGCCCAATTCCATTTCCGCCGCCTGTTATCAATGCAACTTTATCTTTTAGTAACATACTGCCCTCCGATTTTAGTTTGGCGAAATTGATTTCGCTGTACAGTTTTTACGATTTTGTTTTCATCAGGAGAGTCCACTCTCCGTCAATAACGATTGCAGCGCTTTGATTTTTCACTCGCACGGCAAACTTAACAACGCCGCGGTCTGCTTTTGATGTGGGTTTCTTTTCCGATACTTCCATTTCAAGGTGGATCGTGTCGCCAAATTTCACCGCGCCTTTGTAACGTGTGACCTGTTCCATCAAAGCAATGGTGGTGCCTTCAAAGATGCCCATCCAATTTGCCATGCCTGTCGCCATGGCGAGGATCAATACACCATGAGCGATTCTCTCGCCCACAGGCATTGACTTTGCAAACTCCGCATCGGTGTGCAGTGGATTGAAATCGCCAGAGAGGCCTGCGAAATTCACTATATCTGCTTCGGTGACGGTGCGCGCTTGCGAAGGGTAAATGTTTCCAATTTCAAATTCATCGTAGGTGAGTCCGCGTGATGTCATAGATTTTCCTTTTTCTTCAGTCTAGTTCTCAGCCGTAAGGAGAGGCCTAGAGTGAAGGAATGTATATTATTTATGTTTCCAAACAGCAGTTCTTTTTTCCATGAAAGCCGCCAAGCCTTCGTGCGCGTCTTCGGTTTTCATCAAATCATCCAAATAAAGTGTTTCCAATTCTGATGCCGATGTATCCCAAACGCCGAAGCCTGATTGCAAAGCGCGCTTGGTCAATTTAAGCGCGGTGCGGCTTAGGTTTGATAACTGCGTAGTCTTCTCTTGAACCCATTGCTCCAATTGGTCAACTGGGACGACAGTATTTACGAGCCCGATCTTCAATGCTTCATCGGCGGTGAGGGTGCGGCCCGTGAGGAGCAAATCCGCTGCGGCGCGATAACCGATCATCAGCGGCAGTCTCATGGCGGCGATGGGTGCGAATGCGGCCAGTTGAATCTCAGGCTGTCCGATCTTCACGCTTTCCGTCATCACAGCAAGATCACAGCATAGAACCAGCTCACATCCACCGCCCAGGGCATGACCGTGAACGACAGCTAGAGTGGGGCAGGGGAAATTCGCCAGCGCGCGGCAGGTACGGTCAAAGAGCGGGATCATTTCGCGGACTTTATCGGGAGTGTGATCCGCAATATCCACGCCAGCCGAGAACATTTTTCCTGCGGCGCGCAGGATGAGGAGGCGAATATTTTCGTCGCGCGATAACTTTGCCAGCGTTGACTCTAGTTGACTCAAGGCGGCGATGTTAAGCACGTTTAGAGGAGCCCTATTCAAGGTCAGAGTGGCTGTGCCATTCTTCGTCTCAACACTGATGAATGAGTCGGTCATTTTAATTCTGCACCACATGCGCCGCAGTGAGTGAAATCTTCGGGCAGGGCTTTCGCGCCACAGGATGAGCAAGCTTTTTCGTAAGCGCCCCAGATGAACTCACTGCTCTTGCCTTGCGCAGCGCGTTCCCGCAGCATGCGATAGCGCGCGGGGCGTTTTTCAACGAAGGCAGTCATGCCTTCAAGCGGCTCCCAGGATGTGTAATGAGTGGACAGCCAATCACGCGCGGCACCGATGGTTTGATGCCAGCTGAAATTTTTCCAGAAGTTGGTCTGTTCTTTTGTGAAGCGTGTGCACTCTGCGAATTTATCCACGAGTTCCTGCGCGAGCGCTTCCACCATTTCATCGAGCTTGGAGAGGTCAATACTGTAACCATCCGCGCCTTTTTGCGCCTTGGAGATCTGTTCGGGAGTGGCATGACTAATGAACTCGCCATCTTTTTTGACGGATGGTGCTACTTCATTGACGAGTCCCCACTCCAGCGCCTGATATGCAGGGATTCGGCGATTTGTCATCAACATGTAGCGGGCGCGCCTGTCGCCGACAGTGATGGGCAGCCATTGAGTCCCGCCGCCCGCCGCGACGCTTCCGACTCCCGTGCCGACTTGTCCGACCCAGGCATGTTCCGCGATGATGGCGAGATCGCAAGCCAGGTTTGATTCATTTCCGCCACCGACTGCCATCCCATTTAATCTTGCAATAACGGGCTTGCCCGTGTTGACGATACTTTCGATGTACGCGCCGAAGAGACGCATATATTTCCAGTAGTCATGCGGTGAGCGAGTGTAGCGTTCCTGATATTCTTTTACATCCCCGCCTGTGCAAAAAGCCTTGTCGCCCGCGCCTGTGTACACGATGACCGCTACTTCATCGTCGAATGCGGCTTGGCGGAAAGCCTGCGCCAGTTCCTCCAGTGCGTTGGTGCTGTAGGAGTTGTAGACCTGCGGGCGGTTGATGGTGATGCGCGCCACCCAATTCTTCTTTTCAAAGATGATTTCCTTGAAGTCGGTCTTTTGTTGTTTCAATATATCCATATTTTTTATTCTCCTTTTGTTATCTCATTGCGAGGAGTGTTCTTATAGCAACCTCTCTGAAACACGAGACTGCTTCATTCCCCGCGTGACATCAGGTTTTTTCCTTGCCAAGCAATTCATCTACAAATTGATTGGCGGGTTTTTCCAGTATGCTGTGATAATCATCGAACAACTGCCGCGATTTGAATCCGATCCAATCTGAGGGAAGCAATGCGGCGGGCAGATTTGGGTCGATGCGTGGAAAATTCTGGTAGTGGTGTATCAGCCAGAAGCGGCGCACAAAACACTCATCCGGTGATGGTGCAAGTTTCCCGTTATTTTTGCAGTCCAGATATTCCTTTTCAAATTTTTTTAGAAACTCTTTATATTGAGTCGTCAGATTGGGCAGATCCCAACAACGTTGAACGAGCTGCTGGTCTTCCGAGAGTCCCATGTGGATCCCTGAAAATATTTCAATATGATCCTGGATGCCAAGTTCAATTCCTAGCGCTGTGATTTCTGTTTTGCGGTTATGCGGCGAGATCCACGTATTCGGGCCGAGTTGTCCAAACCCGAGCCAGGGCAGTTGCGTGCGGAAAGCGTGACGCAAACTACGCTTTTTCTCTGGCAACGAAAAGATCACGATTTGCCACAGCCCATCCCATTCTTTGAGCGGAGGTTCGTAGATGCGTTTGTTTCCTTGAATGAGCAAAGACCAACCGCGCGGAGTCAGTGAATATTGACTCCGGCGTCCTTCTTTGCGCGTTGCCAGCCAGCCTTTACGCGCCATGCGCGAGAGCGTGATGCGCGCAGCGTGCTCGCCAACATCTAAATGGCTCAAAAGGGACAGCAGGTTGGAAGTCCAGATTGAGCCGCCGCGCGCAAAAATGAATTCACCAAATAATGTGAAAATTACAAACTGAGTGCGAATGGATGGTCTTTCTGTTATCGCCATGATGATTTAGGATCCTCCTGTGATTGGCTGAAATCGAAACACGAAGGATGCTAGCATTTAATTTTTCTCTTCGTGACCTCACAGTACTTCACCCGCCAGTGCTGTGAGGTGGATATTCTGTTAAGAAGGTGTTACTTTTACTCCTTCTTTCTCCAATTTTTCCATGCGACGGAAGCCGAGAATCGCCGCGCCTAATGCGGTGACGAATTGAACCATGTCGCCTTCCGCCACATTGACGTCGGTCTTGAGTTGCTCGCGTACGACGAGCCCCATGGATTCATAGCGCAGGATGCCGCCAATTAAAGTGAATTCTGGAGTCAAACCGACGCGCTTGATCAATTGCGTGGAACGGGCAACCAGTGAGACGATGGCTCCGTACATAATATCGGAGGGGGAGGATCCCTGTGAAAGATGGTTGATGACTTCTGATTCAGCGAACACTGCGCACACGCCCGAAATGGGTACCGCTTGCTTCGAGACAGCCGCCAGTGTGCCGATCTCTTCGGTTTTGTAGCCCATGTAACGCGCCGTCTTTTCGAGGAACGCGCCTGTGCCTGCCGCGCATTTATCATTCAAACGAAACGACTTAACCTTTCCGCCTTCAATAAGTTGGATGGCTTTCATCGTCTGCCCGCCGACATCCAAAATTGTGCGCGTGTTTGGAAAAAGAAAATTCGCGCCGCGTGCGCTAGCATTGATATCGGTGACGTTGATGTCGCGGAATGTGACGAGGTGCCGCCCAAAGCCAGTGGTCACCAGATAGGAACAGTCAGCCTCTTGAAGTCCCGCCAGATCGAGTGCGTTATGATATGCCTTGCGAGCGGCTTCTTCGAGTCGAAATCCTGTACTAAGCATGGAACGACTGACGATCTCTTTTCCGTCACGCAGGATAACGGCCTTTGTGTACGTGGAACCAACATCAATACCTGTAACGTAAGTCATGCAACCTCCTTTGCGCTTGAGGGAGCGCGGCTTGAAACGATATGATCGAATGCAAACAATGCGGCTCCGAGTGCGCCGATGTAATGCGAGTCGTCGCTGATATTTAATTTGAAACCTATCGCCTGCTCGAGTGCTTTGATCACCCCCGGGTTTTTCGTAACACCGCCTGTGAAGGTCAATTCCTCTTCGATACCAACGCGGCGCAACAAGCCAACAGAGCGCGATGCAATGGAGAGATGCACGCCCCAAAGAATATCTTCGATCTTTTTGCCTTTGCCCAGCCACGAGAGAACTTCTGATTCAGCGAAGACTGTGCAAGTAGTGCTGATCTTTACGGGTCTTTCTGATTGCATGGCAACGGTGCCGAGTTCGCTGAGCGGGATATCCAGCGCGGCAGCAGCGGCTCCGAGGAAACGACCTGTTCCAGCGGCGCATTTATCGTTCATGCAGAAGTCCAGCACTTCACCGTTTGGGCTGACGCGAATCGCTTTCGTATCCTGTCCGCCCATATCCAGCACGGTTTTTGTGTTGGGGAACATGTGCGAAGCGCCGCGCGCGTGACAGGAGATTTCCGTCACTTGTGCATTTCCAAACGTCACGCGATACCTGCCGTAGCCTGTTCCGATCACATACTCAACTTCTTCTTCCTGGATGGCGCTGTTCCTGAGCGCTTCGTCGTACGCGTTCTCAGCCGCGAGGACGACGTTTGCGCCGGTATCGATCAGAGCCCGCCCGACGATTTCCCTTGCCTCGTTGATGATGATCGCTTTTGTTTGCGTCGAACCTACATCTACACCTGCGGCGTATGCCATGGTAACCTCCAACAATAATCTTGTTTCGTAGTGGCGGCTTCAGTCGCTCGTATGCAAACGACTAAAATCGTTACTGCGTTATGATGCAGTCTTTGCTGCCGTTAAGCGGCGCGATGCCAGACCTTCAAAGAAGGCGTCCGCGCGATTTTTCATTTGCGCTTCAGAGACAACACGCTTGTCCATCATGTCTGATTCAATGAAAAGACTTGGCGTGTCCGTGGCCGCCATCATCGCGCGGCGTCCATCCGCCAGACCTGTCGAGACTGTGCGGCATGATTTGATCGGATGGTAGATGACGCCATCCAGTTCATAATCTTTGACCATTTTAATGATCATGCGGTCATGATGGAACATGCTGTCCATTGCGTCGCGGATGTTGATCAACGCGCCTTCCGCCAAACTTTCAATGGGACGGTTCACATCGTATTCAAATCCCATATTGGCGCCGCCCGAGGCGAAATTCAGATATGTGGAGTGGACGAACGCGCCGCCCCATTGTGTGAACATCTCGCTGAAACGGCGGAAGATGGGATAGCACGGCACGCCAACGAACGCCAGTCGATATTTTTCCTCGGTCTGTGTGCCGATGCCGCGCGCGGCTTTGTATTCCATTTCTTCCACAAGGTTCTTGAAATATTGGCTGCCCTCTTTCGTGCCGCGAAAATTATTCGAGACTCCCAGGTACGCCGTGCCATCGGTCAATGCATTGAATAACGACGGTTTACTTTTGTTGAGCTCAAGCACGCGCTTCCAGCCGATATTCATGTCGTTGGCATAAGCCAGCGTTTCGCGCAGGCGGTCAATGTCGAACTTCTTTCCCGTAATATTTTCGCATAAAGTGATCAATTCCCTGATCTGCGCTTCCACGTATTTGCAATCGCGCGCAAAGTCGGAACTGCCTGGTTGGAATTGTCCGCCGGCCTGGCGCGTGGCTGGAATATCCAGAACGAATACGGGGATACCGTACATGCGCTCCCAGATCTCTGCCCATTTGACATAGGTGTTGCAGGCGTTGGTCAACACGGTCAACGAGGGCTTGGGGATTTTCCCCATCGGGTGTTCTCTTTCGCGCAAGTGAACGCCGATGTCCGCTTTGACGTATCCACAAATATCAGGCGAATATCCATAGTCTTCTGCGACTGTCAGATATTCGTCCGCGACGCGCCGCACTGCGGTTTGCAGGGCGGTGATCTCAGGAAAGACAAGCGGAAAATCGAATGTCTTCAATAATTCCGCCATGCTGCCCATCACAAAGACATAAGCCGCGCCTTGATTATTTTTCGCCGCGTCGGTTAATTCCGCAAACCATTCACGGAACAGGTTAGCCCCTTCCACGTTACCACGTCCAACGATGTCAACTTTTTTATCTTCTGTCATTTTTTCACCTTTACAAAATATTATTGCGAGAAGTATTCTTTGCGGCTCGTGCTGATATTAGCCAAACAAAATATTTTCCGTGAACGTCTCAAGTTGGATTTCCATTTGATCGAAACTGGTCATGCTTTCCTCAAATTCGCTGACGAAGTAGGGGATCCCTTTTTCGTCCAGCGCTTTTGTGTAAGCCACCTGTTCTTCAAGACCAGGTTCGCACATCTTCGCGGCGGTGATGATGGCCGCCTCCGCGCGTGCGTTGGCGATCCTCTCCAAAAGCATTTTTTCCTTTGGTTTGCGCGAGTCGTGCTGGACGGGACTGTAACTTGATTTCTCCAGGTACGCTTCCGCCAAATTGAACAATGGATCGCCTTCGAGTGATACGTCTTCAAGGATCCATCTCAAGCCGATTAATAGATCATCGTCCACCACGTAACAGGATTGTGAGATGGTGCGGATCAGATCAAGTGGAGGCTGTTCGCAGAAGCCCCCCTCGAAGACCACCCGAATCTTATCGTGACGTTTGATGGGTCGAGTTTCGATCATCGGCATCACGGCTTTGAGTATTTCATTATGTTCCTCGCGCATGATCATCCCGCCAACGTTTGTTAATAAATAGGTTTCATAGGCCGAGATCAGCCAGGGTTGCTCGCGCTTAATTTCGTATAACTGGCGCAACAGGCTTCTATTTTCATTAAAGATAGATAGGGAATTTTTTAGCGCTTCCTTCGTGACTTTGTTCCCCGTTATCTTTTCAATATCCGCCTGTACGCGCGCGTACTCTTCGCACAAGTAAGTCGCAGATGCGGCGGAGTTCGCATTTTGGGGCAGGTATAGGATCTGGCAGGGATAATCGAAATTACGTCCCCAGACCGCCGCGAGGTTGCGCGCCGCATCGCATATCGGATGAGTGATGAAAATATCCAATTCGACTTTCTTACTCATTACAAGTTCGAGCGAGGTCTTGAGGATCGAACACAGGTAGGAGCCAAAATGAGAATCTGAATGAGTACAATCGATGGCTGCACCGCGGATTTTCAGCGGCAGCATCCCCGCTGCGTGAGCGATCTCTTCTGGAAAGTAAACCTGAAAATGGCCGAGAACTTTCCCTCCCGCTTCGCGCCAACGCTTCACTGTTGGAAAGTCGGCGTCCTCCACTAATTCCCGACATTCCGCGATAACCCCATCCAATGACTGACCCTGCCACTTATTGAATAATCGTAAATCCATGAAGAACCTCCAATCGTGAGGATATAAACGTCTGTGAATAATACATCTCACTATTGCGTGATAGCGTAAAAAAAGTGAGATGTGTTTAGTATAAAACTTTTTTTGGATTTGTCAACTTAAAAATTACCAAATCACAGCTTATGTTCTGGTGTCATTTAAGGTTTTGGTTTTTCATCCGCAATATCCACTCCATAATCCTTTTTGGCTCCAGCCGCAGTAACCTTTCCAGCGCGCACATCATTTAGCAGGGCATCCAGATCACGCTCGCGCGGGTCGCCGAATCCGCCTCCGCCGGCTGCGTCCATGGTCACCACATCTCCGGGTTGAAGTCTTGTCAAGCCGTAAGGATTTCCCGGCTTTCCGTTGACTAGGAACTGCGCGTGCGCGCCGGGCTGACCCCCAAATAATCCCTGCGGGGCGAGTCGAAATCGCCCGGATTGGATTCCCAGATTCACCGGCGGAAGAGGCGCGGTCTCATCGTCAGGCACGCGGTAGACAATGCGACAACCCAGGCCTCCGCGTAGTTTTCCCGCGCCGCCCGAATCAGGCAATAGTTCGCGCATCTCCACGATCAGAGGGGTGTCGCTTTCCATAATTTCCGCTGGAGTATTGGCTCCGTTTGCCGGGAAGATATAACATTGCTCGCCGTCATTCAGGCTGCTGGCTCCCATACCTCCGCCGCGGATGATCGCCGAATGCCAGGAACTGCCATCGTTGCGGCGTCCGTAAAATATGTTCATCGTCGCGGGAGTTCCTCCGCTGCTGGCGATGACTCGATTCGGTAGAGCATCCGCCAGAGCGCGATAAATGATTTCCGTCATGAAGTGGCCGACCTGCATCCGTGCTGCTACCGCTGCCGGGAAACGGCAGTTGACCACACTTCCTTCAGGAGCCTTTAAAATTAAAGGTGAAACGCTGCCATGATTGTTGGGGATGTACGGGTCGAAGATACTTTTGATCGCCATGTGGACGTATGCGAAGGTGAAGTTGTATACCACGTTGCCGCCCCAATCTACCTGGGGCGAAGAACCCGCGAGATCTACAATAATGTCGCTGCCGGTAATTTCCACAGTGGCTTTGATGACGATATCCGCGCGCCCTTCCATTTGTTCGATGACGCCTTCGGCGCGGTAGATGCCGTCTGGAACTTGCTCGATGGCGGCGCGGACACTTTTTTCGCTGCGCGTGATGATCTCATCGGCGAGTTCATCCAACACGTCGAAGTTGTAATCTATCAGCATCTGGCGGATCTGCTCCGCGCAGACGTGGTTTGCCGCGATTTGCGAACGGAGGTCGCCGACGATATTTTCCGGCATGCGCACATTCCAGCGGATCATGTCCATCACCGCCTGATTCAACTCACCGCGCTCGTAGAGTTTTATCAGCGGAATGAAAAGCCCTTCTTCAAAAACATCGTGATTGTCGGAGGCCACTCGCCCGCCTATATCCGAATGGTGCAAGACGCATGCGGTAAACGCCACCAAACGATCCTGGTGGAAAATCGGGCTAAACACACAGACGTCATTCAAATGTCCCGCCAATGCCCATGGGTCGTTGGTGATAAAGACATCGCCTGCGTGGAAGGAATCCGCAGGGATTTGTTCCACAAGTTTCCTGATGCCCAGCGCCATTGCCCCAGATTGTCCCGGGGTTGCAAAAGAACCCTGCGCCAGTTCCCGCCCATGTTGATCGGTGAACATGCAGGTATAGTCGTGAGCGTCTCGAAGCACGCTGGAAAATGCCGTGCGGGCGACAGTGGCGTCGGCTTCGTCCACTATGGAAATCAGTCGCCGCCAGAGAATTTCAAGTGTGATAGGGTCAATTTTAGAGATCATCAATTACTCCGATTGCATTTCGATCCACAAAAATCCATACTCATCTATCCGAACGGTGGCGTCTTCGCCGACGATCACGGTCGATTCGCGCTCCTCGATAATTGCCGGACCGGCGAATGTCGCGTCTGGGGATAGTTTATAGCGATCATAGACTTTGAAAGGAATAAAGTCATGCCTTTTTTCGGAGTACGCCATGCGTTCCCCTTTGAAAGCTTTGTTTAGACCGCCTCGCATTTTTAAGCGCGGCAGTTCCAGCGATTGGACTGGCAGGCTGGCGCGTACCCTAAAGTTGACAAATTCAACGGGAATCTCGGAATAGGTGCGCCCATAAAGATGTTCATAAGCTTGATCAAACTGACGGCGCAAATCTGACGGATCCAAATCTGCGAATGAACCATCAGGGAGAGGCAGGTTGGTTTCGTAGCCTTGTCCGATAAAGCGCGCTTCCACTGAGCGGAAAAAGGAGACTTTATCAGTCGCGCCTGCTGTTCGCAGGGTACGTTCGCCGTCGGCTTCCATGGCGCGGAACAAGGTTTCCACTTCGTCAAAGTTTGACCCGATCAATGGTGTTTTATGGCTGCGAACCAGGTCGAAAGCGCGGGGCGCGGTAAAGAATCCCAAAGCCGAGCCGACTCCCGCGTTGGGCGGGACGATCACTCTCGGAGCGCCGAGTTTGCGTGCTAGTCCATACGCGTGAACCGGTCCCGCGCCGCCAAAGGCTGCCACTGTTACCAGTTTTGGATTCCCGCCGCGTTCCGCGATGTGGGTCTTCGCCGCCGCCGCCATTGTCTCGTTGATCAAATCGTGAATGCCCCAGACTGCCTGAATGTAGGATACTCCCAGCGGTTCGGCGAGGCGTGTTTCGATAATTTTCCGCGCCGCGTCAAGATCAAGTTTCATGTCCCCGCCGAGGAAATATTTTGCGTCCAGATAGCCGAGCAGAAGATCCGCATCGGTGACTGTCGGCTCTGTACCGCCCAAGCCATAGCAGATGGGACCCGGATCGGCTCCCGCGCTGTCCGGTCCTACTTGCAGAGTCCCCAGACGACTCACTCTGGCAATGCTGCCGCCCCCCGCGCCAACCTCCATCAGATCCACCACTGGGACTTGGATCATCAGTCCGCTGCCTTTCATAAAGCGCTGCACACGACCAACTTCAAAAGTGGGGACGACCCCGGCAACTCCATCCTGTATCAAACAGGATTTGGCGGTGGTGCCTCCCATATCAAAGCAGAACATTTCAGGCAGATCAAACAAGCGGCTATAGTATTGACCGGCGATCACAGCCGCTGTCGGTCCCGACTCAATGATCCGCACCGGGAATTCGGCAGCCGTCTCTACGGAGGTAATGCCGCCGCTGGACAACATGATGAATAATTGTCCGTTGAAACCGAGGGAATTTAATCGGTTGAAGAGTTTCTTAAGATAACTTTCGGTGAGCGGTTTAACGTACGCGTTGGTGACCGTCGTGCTGGTGCGTTCATACTCCCGTATTTGGGGCAGGACTTCGTAGGATATGGAAATGGAAATTTCCGGGAATTCTTTGGCGATGAGTTCTTTGAGCGCGAGTTCGTGCGCGGGATTCTCAAAGGAGTTGAGCAGGCAGACCGCGATCGAAGTCACGCCTTCCCCAGCCAGTGTGCGAATCGTTTCCAAGGCTTGGTTTTCATCCAATGGTTTCAGAATATGACCATCGGTGCGGACCCGTTCATCCACCTCCAAACGCAGCCAGCGCGGCACGAGTGGTTCGGGATATTCGGAAAAAACATCGTAAGGCGCATAGCGGAATTCCCGCCCAAGTTCCAGCACGTCGCGAAAACCTTTTGTGGTGATTAATCCTGTGCGGGCGCCTTTACGCTCGATGATGGCATTGATTACCAAAGTGGTGCCGTGGATCACTTCCTTCATTTTCAGTGGCAGATCGGGCACGCGCATGGTTAACGCCCGAATCCCTTCCTCGATGGCGTCGGATGGATCGCCCGGTGTGGTCAGGCATTTGTAGACCAGGATCTGTCCAGTTTCATCGTCGAGAAGTACGAAATCAGTAAAGGTTCCGCCAATATCACAGCCGAGACGCATAAAAAAATCTCCTATTATAGATTCACCGGCTCTGGAAATTTGCCGAATACGTCTTTCATCACGCCAGTAATTTCGCCCAAGGTTGCGTAGGCTCGAACGGCTTCCATTAGGGATGGCATGAGATTTTGATCGCTGCCGGCGGCGGCGCGAACCTTTTCCAGCGCAGCTTTGACGGCACTGGAGTCGCGGCGCGCGATCACTTCCGCTGTGCGGCGAATCGCATCTTCCGCTTGATCGGGGTTATAGGTGTGTAAAGCCACATCCCGTTTTTCTTCTTCCATGCGATAACGGTTGACTCCTACCTTCGGGATGGAGCCGTCCTGAATGCCCTTTTCGTACGCAAAGGCCTGATGGGCCACTTCCCCTTGAACGATACCTTCACTGACCGCCTTCACGATCCCGCCCCACTCATCCTCCACGCGTTTCATCTCTGTCACAATGCGCGCTTCGATCTCGTTAGTCAGGCTTTCGACGTAGTACGAACCAGCCAGCGGATCCACGGTATCGCCAACGCCCATTTCTTCGATCAGCATTTGCATGGTGCGCAATGAAATCAGCGCGGCTTTTTCGGTGGGGATGGTATAAGCTTCGTCGTAACTGCAGAGCGCCATGGTCTGAGTGCCGGAAAGCGCGGAGATGAGCGCATAATACGCGCCGCGAACGATATTGTTTTCTGGCTGTTCGATGGTCAAGCCGCCACCCCCGCCTCCGGCGATCATCTTCATCATCATGGTGTTTGGATTTTTCGCGCCGAATTCATCGCGGATGATGCGCGCCCACAAGCGCCGCGCCGCGCGGAATTTGGCGATCTGTTCGAAGAAGTTGCCGAAGATGTCTAGGTTGAACGAGATCTGCCCCGCGAAATCGTCAACGCCTAATCCGCGCCCCAATCCACGTTTGATATATTCCTTGGCAATGGCATAGGCATACGCGATCTCTTGTACGGGGTTGGCGCCTGATTCGCGAATGTGGTAGCCGCAAACCGAGACTGGATAGTATTTAGGCGCATGGCTGGCGCAGAATTCTATGGTATCGCCAATCAAGCGGACAGCTGGCTCTACCGGAAAAATCCAAGCCCCACGTCCGATGTATTCTTTTAGAATATCGTTTTGGGCGGTGCCGCGCACTTCCGCCAATGGGATCCCCTGCTTTTCGGCGACCACGAAATACATTGCCATGATGGGAGCGGCTACAGCATTGATAGTGAGTGATACGCTGATCTGATCGAGGGGAATTCCCGTGAAAGCGACTTCCATATCGGCCAGTGTGTCCACCGCCATCCCAACCCGCCCAACTTCTCCTTCTGCCAACGGATCGCTGGAATCCAATCCCATTTGGGTGGGGAGATCGAATGCTACGTTGAGCGCGTTCTGCCCGTTTTCGATCAGGAATTTGAAACGCTGATTGGTTTCGTGTGGTGCGCCAAAACCCGCATATTGGCGCATGGTGAAGGGGCGCTGCCGGTACATGTAAGGATGAATGCCGCGCGTGAAGGGAAATTCCCCCGGCTGTCCAATCTCGTTTTTGGGATCAACATCTTCAGGGTTGTAAACCGGTTTGACTTGGATACCGGATTCCAGAACAACATCTCGGATTTTAGAACTCATAAAGACTCCTGTCTGTATTATTGTTTTGTAACCGCTGAAAGGTAGAGTTATTTATCCGCCATGCAGGTTTGGATAAAGGCAGTGATTTCATCGAAAGAACTGCCGGTTGGAAATACGCCCAAGACGCCAATCGCTTTCAGAGATGGAATATCTCTTTCGGGGATATTGCCGCCAATTAGAACGATCTTATCGTTCATGTCTGTATGTTTCAATTTAGCCATCAACTTCTCGGCAATGGGCAGGTGCGCGCCGGAAAGAATTGACAGACCGATAACATCCACATCTTCTTGAAGGGCGGTATCGAAGATCTGCTCAACTGTTTGGTGAAGTCCCGTGTAGATCACTTCAAAGCCGGCATTCCTCAAGGCTAAGGCGACCACTTTTGCACCTCGGTCGTGACCATCGAGTCCCGGCTTGGCGATGAGAATCCGTATAGCTTTTGTTGTCATGTATATTTCTCCAGATATATGTGACACTGCAAGTGTAGGTGTGATATTTGAGTCTTTACTTTTTACGATTTGCGGGCACGCCCATTTCGCGGGCAATGTTGGTGCGCAGAATTTCTGATGTGCCGCCGCCATACAACAGGAAACGCGCGTCACGATAGTAGCGTTGTGCGTCATATTCCATGGCGAAGCCATAGCTGCCATAAATACGGGTACATTCATCTGCGATAAAATTGGCGGTCTCCGTCGCGAATAACTTTGCCATGGATGCCAATTTAACATCGCGGCGACCCGCGTCTATATCCCGCGCGGCGCGGCAGACCAGCGCGTCGGCAGCTTCGAGCTGCGTGCCCATTTCCGCTATTTTATGTGAGACCGCCTGAAACTCGGCGATCGGTTTTCCGAATTGCTGTCTTTCGTTGGAATATTTGATCGCAGAATCCAGCGCGGCTTGTCCCAACCCCAATGCCAGCGCGCCGGTCATGACACGGATCTGGCACAGGATCTCCCCTAAATTCTTGAAGCCGGTTCCCTGTTTGCCCAGCAAGTTTGCAGATGGAATTTGGACGTTATCCAAAATCAATTCTGAAGTTTCAGAGGCACGCACGCCTAGCTTATTGATCTTGCGTCCCACGCTTACTCCTGGCATTCCCCTTTCGACCAGAAAAAAGTCGATTCCTTTGAATCCCGCCTCGGGGTCGGTTTTGGCGGCGACTGTAAAGAAATCCGCCATGGTCGCGGAGGTGATCCACATTTTCTGCCCAGTTATGGCCCAGCCATTTTCAGTCGGTGTGGCGCGCGTTGTGATGCCGCCCAGGTCGGAGCCGAAATCCGGTTCTGTCATTGCGATGGTTCCGATTTTTTCGCCTCTCAGCGCTGGCTCAATCAACCGCTGCCGGTGATCGTCGGTGCCAAAGCGAAAGACGAGGTCGGTACCCATCAATGTCTGCATGGCAACCACAGCGCCCAACGAGAGAGAACCGCGTGCCAACTCTTCCATCATTATGCAGTAAGTGAAAAAATCAGCGTCCATACCGCCCACGGCTTCGGGATAGCGCAAGCCGAAATAACCATTGACCGCGCAGCGTTGGAAAAGTTCACGCGGAAATTCGCCCTTCTCATCCAGTTCTTGCGCTGTGGGGATGACTTCCCGATCTACAAAGCTGCGAACAGAATTGCGGAAAAGTTTTTGTTCTTCAGTCTGTGAAAAATCTTTCATAGGATTTATAAGATTCCCTGTGATTGAAGGGCTGCCACATCGCAACCCAACGCGCCGAATACAACTTCGTTATGCTCACCTAACCGTGGAGGAAATTCCAGTATCATCCCGCGCTCGAGGAGGTGGGCGGGGATGACCGGCGGCGGGGAAATGGCGATTTCGATTCCCGTTCGGGGATCGCGCGCTTTCACCAAATTATCAGCGATCAACGGGTCGGCGCACACTTCGCGGATGCGGTTAACTTTGGAAATGGGGACTCCAACATTGTTGAAGTTATTGATTATTTGATGGGTGGATTGTCGTTTTATGATTACTGCCAGTTTCTGGTTTAGTTCCTTTGCTGCCTCAATACGCCCGGAATTACGAATGTATTCGGCTTCAGCAAGGGTTTCAAATCCCGGCAGGCGCGTGATAGCTTCCCACTGCTTATCGGTGCCGACTGCCAGATACACAAAACTATCCGCAGTGGCAAATACCGATACCGGCGCGAAGAATTGATGGGTGTTCCCGTGGCGCGTGACAGGGATGTTGAAACTGTGCGAAAGCATGACGGGCGAGACCATCCATGAGACAGCTGATTGGAACATGGAAATATCCAATCGGGCGCCCTCTCCGGTGACGGCGCGTTGATAAAGCGACTTCATCACCAAGCCGTAAGCATGTTCGCCCGCGCCTAAGTCCACCATTGGCAAGCCAAAGACCGTCGGGTCGCCGTCAGGTTCACCGGTCAGTTCCATGAGACCGGCGCGCGCCTGTAGGATTGGATCATAAGCCGCTTCGTTGCTCTGCGGACCAAATCCCGTGATCCCGACCCAGATCAGATCCGTCTTGATAGCGCTCAAAGTTTCGTAATCAATGCCGAGTTTTTTGTACGAACTGGGACGTTGGTTGGTGGCAAAAATATCAACCGGTAGTTCGCGAATTAGCTTATGTAATAATTCCTGCCCCGCTACAGTGCTCATGTCGAGAGTGATGGATTGTTTTCCCAGATTATTGGGCAGGAAATAGGCGTTCATTCCCCGCTCGAATCCCGTCTCACTTTCTTGATTGGCTAACACTGGCAATCCCACCCACCGGTTAGGGTCGCCTCTTGGCGGGGACTCAACGCGAATGACTCGCGCTCCATCCATCGCCAACTTAAGTGTTAGGTAGGGCAGGGTGGTTGCTTGTTCTATGGAGAGGATGGTGAGAGATTTGAAAAGAGTCATAAAACAATTCACTCAGCGTGTTGGATGGGCTTTTTTTCTGCCAGATGGATCAGCACGCCAAAAGCGTCCTTGGGATGCACGAATGCCTCCCGCCAGACTTTGCCTTCGAATGTAACGCCTTCGCCATATGTATGACGATACGCAATGCGTCCACCACGCTGCTCCAGTTCGGCAATCGCGGCGTCGAGATCGTCCACTTCAAAAGTGATGTGATGGACGCCGGGTCCGCCATTCTTTTTGAGGAATTTCGCCACCGGGCTATCATCGCGGGTGGGCTCGAGCAATTCCATCTTGCTTTCACCGATTTCAAATGGGCGGTAGCGAATACCCATATCCTCGATCAACTCTTCCGGGGCAAACTCTGCTCCGAACCAAGTCTCAAAGAAATGTTGCGCCTCCTCCAGGTTGGGAACAGCGAGGGCAACGCGTTCGATTTTTTTTACGTAGGTCATACCCGCTCCATAAGTTTTAATTTTGACTCTACAGATGTTCCTGCTGGGATTCCAAGTTTTTCGCGTAGGATGATCTCCGTTCTGGCAATAAAGATGGCATTCTCCTCCGGCGTTCCCACCGTAATTCGCACCCCGTTTGGAATTCCAAATCCGGCGGTGTGGCGGACGATGATACCGCGCCGCAACAAAGCTATCTCCAATTCCGCTGGCGGGATAGGCGGGTCGATCAAAAGAACCGAGTTCATGTGACTGTCCAGGCAGCTCAAGCCCAGCGCGCGCAGTGAGTCACGTAAAAATGCCCGCCCTGCCAGAATAGTCTTCCGGTTGTGTTCATGGAATTCATAGTCATCCATGCTTGCCATGGCCGCTGCCAGCACGATATCGGAAGTATGAAAAGGCAGTTGGGCATGCCGCACGTAATCCGCAAGCTCTATGGGCGCAATCAGATAACCGACTCGCAGGTTGGCAAGTCCGGAGGTTTTGGAAAAACTGCGTACGGCAATGATGTTTTTCCCGGCGCGGATATAATCCAAACTGTCTGGGTAATCCTCCGATTCCACATAGCGGTTATAGGATTCATCCAATACGACGAGAACGTGATCGGGAACTTTGGCGAGGAAACCATCCAACTGGGATTTAGTGATGATCGTTCCGGTAGGATTGTTGGGCGAACACAGGAAGACGATCCGCGTTTCATCGTCAATCTGCGCAAGCATTGCCGGAAGGTCGTGGCAGTAATCCGCTGTGTAAGGCACCTGGCGATTCTCTCCGCCGTACATGGTTACGAAAATATGATAGAGCGGAAAAGTTGCGGAACACATCACCGCGTTGCCACCCTCGAACAAAAAAGCCTGAGTGATCATCCTCAAAATATCTGAGCCGCCGTTACCGGTGACAAAATTATCTTCCGTGAAACCGTCGCCGAAGCGTCCGGCAAGTTTTCGACGGAGGTCGCGTTCGCCTATGCCTGGATAACGATGGGCGTCTTTTAATGCACGCTGGATGGCTTCCAATGCCATCGGTGAAGGACCGTTGGGGCTTTCGTTGGACGCCATCTTGATCACGTCTTCCAAGCCAAATTCCTCTTTAACGGCTTCAATGGATTTGCCCCCAATGTATAGCGGAACCTTTAACAAGTTTTGATTAAACCGCATTCCGGTCATTCAGTTGTCTCCTTTTGCATAATTGCCGCCAGCACCCGCTCCGGGGTCATGGGGAGTTGCGTCATCCGAATCCCAATGGCGTCGTAGATGGCGTTGGCGATCGCCGCGGCGGTGGGTGTGCCGCCCATCTCGCCCACGCCCTTTGCGCCAAACGGTCCTGTGGGATCGTCGGTTTCTACGATAATGGATTTGATCTCGGGCATATCAGCGGAAGTGAATAATCGGTAGTCAAGCAGATCTGGGTTGAGTATTTTGCCGTCCTTGACGATTAATTCTTCCGTTAGCGCGTACCCGAGTCCCATCTGCGCGCCGCCTTCGATCTGACCTTCGACCGCCATCGGGTTGATGGCGAACCCGACATCGTTCGCACAAACCAGCCGCAAGACTCGTACCTTGCCGGTTTCCGTATCCACTTCCACTTCAGCCATCTGTGCTCCGAATCCATAAGCGGCTGAGATGTTTCCCTTATATGTATCCTTATCTACAAGTTTGGTGGGCGGGTCGTACCAGCCTTCACCAAGGATAACTTTTCCGCCTTCTTTGAAATGACGGCTGCGAGCGGCTTGCGCGATCGTCAGAGAGCGTGCTGGGTCATTTTTGACCGTCACACTGCCATCATATGATTGCAATTCTTCCGGTTTGGCTTTTAATAGTTCCGCCGCGGTTTCGAAAATTTGATTGCGTGCATCCAACGCAGCTAGTTGAGCCGCATTACCGGCGATGAAGGTTGTCCGGCTGGCATGCACGCCAACGTCCCAGGGTTTTATATCGGTATCGCTGTTGAGGACCGTGATGTCTTCCATTTTCACGCCCAAAGTTTGCGCCACAATTTGAGCTAGTACGGTTTCAGAGCCCTGCCCGATCTCGGTGGAACCGGTGATCAGGGTAACGTGTCCGAAATCATCCACTTTGACCGTCGCGCCGCAACCATCGCTGCGATAGATGCGCGCGCCGCCGCCAACATTTAGCGTAGCGGCAAAGCCAATTCCGCGCTTCAAGTGCGGTGGATCTTCTTCGATAAGCGGACGGCTGTTTGCCATGTTTCGCGTAGGGTCGGAAACCGGAGCGCTTGAGGTGTGTTTGGCGCCCTGATCCGCATTTGCCGCGACAGTTTCCAGACATTCCTTCATGCCGCAGGATGTGATGATCAATCCCTGTGGCGTCTCTGAATTGGGAACATTGGCATTTCGGACGCGGAACTCCACCGGGTCCATTTTCAAAGCCTCGGCTAAACGATCCATGATCGTCTCGACGAAGAAAGTTGATTGAGGATTGCCGTAACCGCGCATTGCACCGGTGATCAAATTATTGGTGTAAACGCAGTCGGCTTGGAAGCGAACATGAGGAACTTGATACAACGAGGCGGTAGTTTCCATCATCACCAGCGGAGTCACCGACCCCCAGGAAATATACGCGCCGACATCCAAAACGCTGGAAACATCGCGGAAGGTGAGCGTGCCGTCCGACTTCGCCCCGGCGCGAATGGTGACTTCCACGGGCTGGCGCGCGGGCCCGGCGGTAAATTCTTCGTGACGTGAAAACGCCAGGCGCACGGGCTGTCCCGCCTTGCGCGCCATTAACGCGGCGATAGGTTCATAGGGATAGATATCCAGTCCGCGCCCGAATGCGCCTCCAACGGCGGTTTGGATAATGCGGATCTGGCTGCCTGAGATCCCCAGCGCTTCGGAGAGATCACGTTGTAACAGAAATGGGATCTGAGTGGTGCTCCACAAGGTCAGGTGATCGCGGAGGTCAAATTGAGCGACGACAACGCTGGTTTCCATGCAAGCGTGGGTCACATAGGGAACCGTATAACTGGCTTCGACCACGACATCCGACTCGCGCTCGCCCTGTCCCAAATCTCCATGCGTATAGCGATAACTGTGGAACATATTGGATTGAGATTTGCGCTCAGGGTGAATCAAAGGCGCGCCTTCCGCCAATGCCTCTTTAGGTGAAAAAATTGCAGGCAGCGGTTCGTATTCCACCGTGATGAGTTCGAGGGCTTCTTCGGCAATATCAGGATCGATCGCGACCACTCCCGCGATTTCGTCACGCAAACTGCGGGCAATATCTTTGAAAGGTTTGTTGTCTTTGCCGTATCCAAAAAGATGGGATGGATTATCAGCTGAAGTAAGGACGCACTTCACACCGCGTAGATTTTTTGCACGCGATGTGTCAATATTCAATATCTTGGCGTGAGCATAGCGGGAATATAAAATTCTGCCATGCAACATCCCAGGTAGGCGGATGTCGTGACCATAAGTGGCTTTGCCAGTGGCTTTAGCGGATGCGTCCAGCTTGGGGACGCGTTGACCGATGATCTGATCCATTATGAGGCTTCCCTCGCGACGCTCATCACCGCTTCGACAATTTTGACATACCCAGTGCAGCGACACAGATTGCCGGAAAGCCACGCCCGCACTTCTGTTTCGGTCGGGTGAGGATTCTCTTTAAGCAAAGACAATGTGTTCATCACAAATCCTGGCGTGCAAAAGCCGCACTGAATTCCGCCTTTCTCGATCAAGGCGCTTTGAATGGCGTGAAGTTTGCCGTCGGCCATGATTCCTTCCACGGTCAGCACTTCGGCGCCGTCCCAATCGGCCGCAAGCATCATACAGGAGGTTACCGGCAGTCCGTTTACCAGGACCGTGCATGCCCCGCAATCGCCAGAGTCACAGCCGCGGTGCGCGCCTAAGAGTCCCAAATCGTTGCGCAACACATCCAACAGGGTGCGGCGGGTATCAATATAAAGTTCGTGGGTATCGCCATTGACGTTGAGCGTGATCAGAGTTTTCATTGGATTGACTTAATGCCTCGTTTCAATAGAACTTCTACCATGCGCCGCCGGTACCAAGCCGCACCGCGCACATCGTCAATCGGAGAACATTCCTGCCCAGCAGCTTTGGCGGCTTGGAGGATACGCTCTTCGGTGAGATTCTGCCCCGCTAGGACATCTTCGCTTTGATGGGCCCGTAGCGGCACCGGCGCGACCGCGCCAAGAACCACTCTCGCCTCGCGGCACGCGAAGCGATCGCCCTCAAACTGAATTCGTACCGCAACGCCTACTATGGCGATATCCATATAAACCCGTGGGGAGTGTTTGAGGTAAGCAGTCTTTCCTACAGGCGGAGGCAGCGTAATTTCTTTAAGCAATTCTCCGGGCTGTAGGGCGGACTTGCCCGGACCCACGAAGAAATTTTCCAATGGTATTCGTCTCTCACCCGCTGAACTGATCAGGTTGACCGAAGCGCCCAATGCGATGAGGGGCGGGGCCAGATCTGCGGAGGGAGCGGCGTTACAAAGATTTCCTCCCACGGTGGCGAGACTGCGGATCTGTTCGGATGCCATAATGTGAGCTGTCTGTGCCAGAACCGGGTAATGTTCAAAGATGATTGGGGAGCGGGTGAGTTCTCGAAGTGTTGTCAAGGCCCCAAGTTTCAGTCCGTCAATTGCATTAAATGTGAGACAGTTTAGATTCGGCAATCGTTTTATATTGACGACTACATTCGATTTTCTGAGACCGGCTTTCATCTTGAGCAATAGGTCGGTGCCGCCGGCGATCACAGATGTTTTACCATTGTGTTCTGCCAGCAAAGATAAGGCTTCAGAAAGAGTAGTTGGAGTGAAATGGTTGAAGGGACGCATAATTTTTACGCTGAAAAAATTTTCATACCTGCCTGATAACCTGTTTCCAACGCCTTCAAATTTAATTCAGAGTTACGTGTTGAAGCCTTCTCAACTGTTGCGGTCATTTTTTCCATGGGAATACCTAAAGCGGGATGAGCTACGACAAAGCCTGCCATAATAATATTAGCGATGGAGGAGGAACCAATTTCAAACGCGAGACTGCTGGCAGGCAGGTTCATGACCTTGATGTTTAGCCTTTCGAGGTGAGGTTCCACTTCGGGGAGCAGTCCATTGTCGGCGTTGACAAAAACGATTCCCTCGCGCCGGAGCAAACCTAGATTCCTGACAGCTTCATTCGAGTCCAGAGCTATCATAAAGTCAGCAGTTCCCCTTTGAATGAGAGGAGCTTCATCGCCATTGATCTTCAAATACGAGATCACAGAGCCGCCGCGTTGGCTCATTCCGTGAGTTTCAGATACCATCACTGAATGCCCGAGCGCGACCGCAGTTTGAGCGAACAAGCGCGTTAGAAAAACAATACCCTGTCCGCCGTTACCGGTGATAATGAGTTTAATATCCATAAATGATTATTGGTTGATATTCGATATGATTGCAGTTGTTGTTGATATAACGAACTATGGAATACTATGATGGGGAAATTTCCAGCAATTTCGGAACAATAAAACCTTTATGACAGGCGTCAATACACTGTCCGCAGTCAACGCAAACGCTATAATTAACATCCACGCGGCTTTTATCGGGACGCAGGACAAGCGCCGGACACTCGAAAGCTTCCGTGCAGTACCGGCATCCATCGCATTCTTCCGTGATCACAACCGGGATGGGATATTCCAATATCGGACTCTGATCATATAACGTACAGGGACGTTCCGCGATAAGAACGGCTACTCCCCCGTCCGGAGATTGGGCGTGAGCCTGCGCTTCTTTTAAAATGCGGATGAAATCTTCCTGATCATAAGGATCGGCAATGTTCACATATTCCACGCCGCACGCGCGCACAAGATCGGGGATGGAAACTTTGCGGGGGGCTTCGGTTCTATCCGCGAGATAATCGTTTGCTGCGGTGGGTTGAAAACCGGTCATCGCGGTAGTGTGGTTATCAAGGATGAGCAGGACGAACCGCGCCCCGGTGTGAACGGCGTTGATCAATGGCGCGACGCCTGAATGCAGGAATGTGGAGTCACCGATCGTGGCAACTACCGGGCGTTCGTCTTTCACCAGACGATTGGCTTGAAAGAAACCGTTCGCCATCGTGATCGAAGCGCCCATATCTACGAAAGTATCCACTGCCCGCAGGTTAGTTCCTAGCGTATAGCAGCCAATATCACCGGGATAGATTGCATTCGATCCAAACGTGCGTTTCATGGCGAAGAAGGCGGAGCGATGCGAACAACCAGGACACAAACGAGGAGGTTTTACCGGCAAAGGGAGTCCCTTGATCAGGGTTGCCAGTTCCACGTCTTCAGGCGACGGATTTACTTTATAACCAGCCTCTGACAGAGTTTTACTCAAAATCGAGAAAACCACCTCCGGGGTCAATTCGCCAGCCCCCGGCACCGAGCCATGCAACTCGAGCCTCCCTTTCACATGGTTCCGATCTTGGATTTGCATCTCAATGCAAGCATCCGGCTCCTCAAGCACGATCAAGGTTTCAAATTGAGCGCAGAATGAATTAACCAGTTTTTGAGGCAGCGGAAAAGGCGTGCCAATTTTGAGGATCGGAACCCGCACGCCTAATTCATGAAGCGCTTGTTGAGTGGTATGGAATGCAACGCCAGAGGCGATGATTCCTACCTTACCTGCGCCATCCGCTTCTACGATGTAATTGAGTGAGGAATCAGAAAATTCGTCCGCAATATCGATCAACTTTTTGTTCAGCTCAATATGCAGCAGGTTGCGGAATTTTGGCGTGGCGGTCCAACGCGGTGGATCTCGCTGGAATTTTACAGAAGGAATCCCATCATCCGAAGAATGGTCGCCGTCAATGATCAGACTCTGTACCGCGTGACACAATCGAGTTGTAGGGCGCAGGATAACGGGAATTTTATATAGTTCTGAGAGTGTGAACGCATCCTTTACCATCTCCCGCGCTTCTGCGGGAGTAGATGGATCGAAGACAGGTACCTTGGCGACAAGAGCCATTAAACGTGAATCTTGCTCGGTCTGAGATGAGTGGGGGCCAGGGTCGTCAGCACAGATAATAACAAAACCTCCTCGTACGCCGGTGTATGCGGCGCTAAAGAGCGGGTCTGACGCAACGTTTAGGCCAACTTGTTTCATCGCCACCGCAGCCCTCAGTCCAGTCCAACTGGCGGCTAAGGCAATTTCGAAAGCTACCTTTTCATTAATAGACCATTCTGTGTACACATCCCTCTCAAGGCGTTTCTTATGCTTTATAACCCCCGCCAGAATTTCAGAGCTGGGCGTCCCTGGGTAGGCTGTCACAACGCGACAACCATTTTCTATGATTCCTATCGCGATTGCTTCGTTTCCTAAGACTGTTTGAGAAATCATCTATTTTCACTCATCTTGATTCAGGGGGTACGTATTAGCGCTTATTTTTAAGCGTTCATTCCTCCAACTCCAAAGTTGGAGGAATGAACGAAGTGGGTTTACTGCTAAAAAGCAACCTGCGGTAAATTCTTCATGGATTCTGCGATCTTTTCTTCGGGATACTCGAATTTCTCCAGTTTGCCTTTTCTGTAATCGTCATACGCAGTCAGGTCAAAGAAGCCGTGACCGGAGAGATTGAAAACGATAACCTTGGCTTTTCCTTCTTCCTTGGCTTTCATCGCTTCGTTGATCGCTGCGCGCACCGCATGGGAGGATTCTGGCGCAGGGAAGAGACCTTCGGCGCGGGCGAACATCATCGCGCCTTCGAAGGTATCCAACTGGTCGAGTGCTATGGCTTCGACATGACCGCTATCCACCAGCGCGGAAACGTGCGGCGCCATGCCGTGATAGCGCAAGCCGCCCGCGTGAATTCCCTGTGGGACGAAATCATGGCCGAGCGTGTGCATCTTGACGATTGGCGCCATCTGCGCGGTGTCGCCATAGTCGAAGGCGTATGTGCCTTTGGTTAGGGTCGGGCAGGCGGTGGGTTCGACGGCCACGATCCGCGTTTTCTTGCCCTTGGTCAGGTTTTCGTGAATGAAGGGGAATGCGATTCCGGCGAAGTTACTGCCGCCACCCACGCAGCCGATCACGACGTCGGGATATTCACCCGCCATTTCCATCTGCTTTAGCGTTTCCTGCCCGATGACGGACTGGTGCATTAGGACGGGACCCAATACTGAGCCGAGCGAATATTTATACTTGCCGTTGGATGTCGCTGCCGCCTCGACTGCTTCGGAGATTGCCATGCCAAGCGAGCCCGGAGTGTCCGGATACAATTCCTGCATTTTGCGCCCGTAGCTGGTTTGATCCGAAGGACTGGCGACGACGCTTGACCCAAAACTTTCCATAATAATGCGGCGGTACGGTTTTTGGTGGTAGGAAACTTTCACCATATAGACGTGACATTCCAAACCAAACATGTTAGTCGCCATCGCGAGCGCAGTACCCCATTGTCCCGCCCCGGTTTCGGTCGTGAATCCCACACAGCCTTCCTGTTTGGCGTAAAACGCCTGCGGGACAGCCGTGTTGGCTTTGTGCGACCCGACCGGGGAAGCGCCTTCATATTTGTAGTAGATGTGGGCGGGGGTGTCGAGAGCTTTTTCGAGACGCCGCGCGCGGATGAGCGGCGTGGGCCGCCAAAGCTTGTAGATCTCCTGCACTTCATCGGGGACCTCGACCCAGCGCTCCATGCTTACCGCTTCACCAATAAAACGCTGGGTAAAAAGAACGGACAGGAATTCCGGAGTGACCGGTTCCTTGGTTTGCGGGTTTAACACCGCATTCCAGGCTGTCTTGGCCGGGTCTATCGGCATGTCCGGGTTGATGTTGTACCAGGATGTCGGCAAATCCTTTTCGGAAAGATTGTACTTATATTGATCGCTCATGGGTGTTCTCCTTTGGTTA
>CAIWRB010000023.1 GCA_903914955.1 uncultured Chloroflexota bacterium
ATTCCATTAGCACACCTGGTCAATAAACCGAGCAGCCTCATAGAGTAAAAATAAGTATCCTGATCAAAGATATTGTAACCACCCCAGCGGGGTACATATCTGGGATACGGGTATAAATTTCGCAGACGGCAAGATGCACCACAAAATACCGCATAGAATAAGATCAAACGCAATACCTTACAGCTTAAAAATAACAAACAATATGGAAAAGCAAACAAAAAGAACCAACCAAAAAAGTTGGTTCTTTTTGTTTGCTTTGGTAATCCTGTCTGGGAAAGAACACCGCGGTGTTGCGTTTTATTAGGCGTCTTGCTTTCGTAATTTGTCGCTGGTTAGTCTGTTCAAACTTACACCCTCTTCTTGCGCTTCCATGACGAGGCGGCGATGTAAATCAGGGGGGATACGAACCAAAAACTTACCACTAAATTTTTTGCTGGCAATTGGCTCAGGGGGTATTTCGCCATGCGATTGCATCTCTTTGAAGACTCCTGCCACAACCTGACGAATGCCTTTGAGGGCATCCTCAGGGTTTTCATCCAACCAACTTAGGCTGTGAAATTCAACGCACAACCCAACATATTCCTGATCTTCTTCAGACCATGTGACTCGATAGGTGTACCGATCATTTTTTAACATTATTTTCTACCTCCAGGCGTTCAATCGCCTTTAATACCTGCCTTACCTGATAGGCTTTTGCCATGCCTTTGTCGTTTTGAATATTGACCCGTGGATCACCCTGCCAAGGAGTTTTGTAAACCCTATGACTGCTACCCGTCTGCCGCGCTTCGCCGAAATAAAGATCGCAGACTTTACACAGGTCATGGAAACGAATTCCTTTTGGGCTTTGTTTTATTTGAGCGAGAATGTCTTCAACTTTGGGCATGCGCATATAATACCACTATTGATACTATGTGTCGAGGAGTAGACAAATGAGTAGTTTGTGCTTAATTAGAGCCCGCAATTAATCTCCAGAATCAAATCATAACCATAAGCAGTGTGCACGCAAAGGGTGTCAGGCGGTGAGTGGTAAAAGAGAACGGGCGGTCACGAGTTTTTGCCAAGAATCACTCAACCAAGCGGCGCGGGCTTTGGCAGTCAAAATGGCGCCATCCAAATTCCATTGCGCGCCAGAAATTTTAAGACGGTGAGTCACGATTTGCTTGCAACCGCTTTCAATGATGCCGCTGCCAATAAAGTATCCAGCCGCACGAAATTGAGCATAGCGCATGCGTTCAATGTTATCGCCATAGTAAGCAAGTGATTGTCGCGCTAATTCGGATTTCTTCGCCAAGGTTTGGCAGGCTTCGATGACTAACTCAACTCTGCCTTGCCATAGGTCTTCTGTGACTTTTTCTCGCCAAGCCAGCCGTTCATCTGTGGTAGCGAAGGCTTCATCGGCGATGCGTTTCAAGCGGTCTGCGGCATGATACCAGTCCACAATTTGGATGGCGTTTTGATAATAGTGAACGATCAAATTCCAAATCCAAACTGCGCCGTCGCAGATAAATACCAGTACGCGCGCACGGTCTGCGCCAACCGCGCACCCTGTGGCCCAGAATAGTTTGCCAAACTGTCCTGCTTTTTCAATGTCACAAAAATATTTTTGGTTTTTGGCGCGCAAGACAACACCTTCACGTTGCGCCTTGTCTTTCTGCCGTGCCGAATGCTGACTTTTCGGAACAATTTCACCTTCATACCAGCATCCGACCTTCAAATCGCGCCACTTTTCTCGGTTTTCAACCGCTTTTTCCTTCTCATCCCGTGGTTCAACCCGCACTTTTGCGGCGTCGATTGAGCCATACAAAACGTCTGGCACAAGTGCTTGACTCTGTTCCCGCTTTTGCAAGCAGTTCTCACTTTGCGTCGCCTTTACTAAATCCGCATCCGCTTGACGTTGCAATTCACCCATTTTTTGAGTTTCCGCACGCACAGTATTCTCGGAGACTTCAAACAACAAAAATTCTTTTAGGCTTTTTCGACCCTCATCAAACGCATGGTTGACCCCAATCAACGCCAGCAGACGCGCCAACCCAGCGGTCACTTTGCCAGGCTCTATTCCGTAACATTGGTCGACTGGTGCACAGCCCTGACCACAAGTACAACCCGCATAGTATGCTCTTTGATAGACCACTTTATCAAACACTGACCAGATGGTTGCCTTGCGCCGTCTTTGATATTTCAACCTGCCACCGCAGGTACATTCGATCTCCGCTTTTACTTCTCCATCTGCATTTTCCAAAAAACATTGCAAGGCACTATTTCCTATTTTCAACATACTTTCGCGCAGCGCCATTTCTACATCACCTATTAAGGCGGCTTCCCCGCCTTCTATCTTGAGCGCCTCTTCCACAACTTCTGCCAATAACTTACCTATTTCGTTTATCTTTTCAATGTTATATTTCATCTTGAGCCTCGGGTAGGTCGGTTTTGTTGATAGCTTAACTATCCTACCAGAGGCTCCCTTTCCCTGACAGCCTTTGCGTGCACACCCATAAGCATCCCAGTGCGGTGCATATCAAATATACGGGTATAAATTTAGGCCTCTGTTAAATCAACCGCACGCTGCTTAAAAATCTCAATTTCACTTTCACATGCCAGGGGCTGCCCAGTTCTTTTTGGACAGCCCCTTATTTATTTCAGTAGCATTCTAAAAACTCAGATAAAACAAACTATGCCGTCTCCCTTCTATTTGAGGACGGCATTTTCATTATCGGGACCCGAGTTTCTCAAAGGCTCAATTTTGAAGGTCATTTGAGAGGGGGAAACGGAATAATCAGGACACTAAGGGGTTTGGGAATGGGCTAAAATTGGCTTCATGGCATTCATCCGAAAGGTTAAAACCGCGAGTGGGGCAACGGCAGTACAAATTGCACAAAAGGCGAAAGGTCGGATCGTCAAGCTCAGCCACATTGGAAGTGCCCATACCGAAGAAGAATTATCTATTCTACTAACGCTGGCGCGTCAACGGTTAGCAGGGAATCAGCTGGAATTAATACCAGAAACGAAACCTTCATTACGTGTTGAGATCAAGCGATCATTTTCTGGATTGCTGTGGAATACCCTTCGAGAACAATATACCAAATTGGGTTTTCATCAAATAGAGGATGACGTTTTTGAATCTCTATGCATCGTCAGGATCGTGGAACCGGTATCGAAACTGGACAGCTTGCGGGTTTTAGAAGATCTGGGAGTAGAACGTTTCGATCGGAACAAGCTATATCGAAGTTTGATAAAAGCCGGAGAACAAAACTACAGAAAAGTCATCAGCCAGTCCTGTTTTGAACATGCACAGGGTCTTGGACTCAGTCTTGTATTGTACGATGTGACTACCCACTACTTCGAGGTTCAAAAAGAGGATACATACCGAAAACCCGGGATGAGTAAGGAGCGTCGCTTGGAGCCGCAGATCATCATCGGATTGCTCGTAGATCGAAATGGCTTTCCGTTGGGGCTACATAGCTTTGAAGGCAATAAAGCCGAAACAAAGACCATCTTACCCGTGATCGAAGCATTTCAAGCTCAGCATGGTTTATCCAAAATAACGGTTGTGGCCGATGCTGCTATGCTCAGTGCAAGCAACTTGGCAGCCCTGACAAAAGCGGGTTACACCTACGTGGTGGGCTCCCGATTGCACAAGGTGCCCTACGATATTGCCGAGTTCCAGAAAACCGGAACACTCAGCGATCAGCAGATTGTTGTTAGTCATCAGGAAGGCTACCGGGTCATTTACCAGTATCGTGCCAAACGAGCCGCCTTGGATCTACGGAATATTGAAAAGCAAGTCGCCAAGGCAAACAAGGTAATCAATGGGAAAGCTCCAGCAAGCAAAACAAAATTCTTGAGCATCATCTCCAAGAACAAACAGCTCAACCAGAAATTAATCGACAAAGCACATGCTCTGGCTGGCGTCAAAGGATATGTCTCCAATCTGAATATCCCTGATGAAGAAGTGATTGCTTACTATCATCAATTATTCCAGGTGGAAGCCGCCTTTCGAATGGCGAAATCGGATTTGAAGGCCAGACCGGTTTACCATCGCAAGCGCGATGCGATTGAAGCTCACCTGACGATCGTATTGGCAGCATTGGCGATCAGCAGAAAGATTGAGATTCAAACTAAAATCAGTATCAAACAATTCGTGAAGTTGCTGCGTCCAATTCGATCTGGTATTGTGACCATCAATGGAAATGAAGTGCTTGCGGAACCAGAACTCCCTCCCGCTGTACGAGCCTTGCTAAAAAAGCTGAATCCAGGACACTAAAATGAGAAACTCAGGTTCTAAAAACTCAGATAAAACAAACTATGCCGTCTCCCTTCTATTTGAGGACGGCATATTCATTATCGGGACATTGCATTGGATCAAGGTAAGCCAGCCCAAATGTTTTCAGCCCAACCCTGCAGTCCGTGCGCGGATGATAGCCTGCGCCCGATTTGCCACTTGTAATTTGTTGAAGATATTCGAAACGTGATTACGTACGGTCTTCTGGCTGATGACCAGTGCACCCGCAATCTCTGAATTGCTCGTGCCGCGCGCCAGCAGATCAAGTACTTCGCGTTCGCGCTCGGTCAGTTCGGGGAATGGATGCGGGGGCTTGGAATTGAGTTGTGCAAAAAAGTTGATCAGCCGCCGCGCGATGTTTGGACCGAACATCGCTTCGCCGCTTGCGACCGAATGAATGGCACGCAGAATTTCGGTCTGGTCTGCGCCTTTGAGGAGATATCCGCGTGCCCCCGCGCGCATGGCGGCAAAGACAGAGTCATCATCTTCGAACATGGTCAGCACGATGACGCCGATGTGCGGGCTGGACTGATAGATAAGCCGCGTGGCCTCGATGCCGTTCGTGCCAGGCAATTTGAATATCCATCAGGATTACATCAGGTTGGAATTTGGCGGCATTGCGGATTGCTTCTTCGCCATTTTCTGCCTCACCTGCCACAGTCATTTCTGGCACGGAGGTCAACAAGGCGCGCAATCCCTCGCGAAACGGCGCGTGGTCGTCCACGATCAAAACAGGGTGATTATTTTTTTACAGGGCATTATATTCACCAAATGATACCACGAAAATCCGCCTTTAATAGGCGGATTTTCGTGGTATCATGATCCTATGATTTCTCGAACCACCTTACAAAATACAATCCAACGCAAATTGGAAGCCAATCGTGTTGTGGGGATAATTGGGCCCCGCCAATGCGGTAAAACTACCTTGGCAAGGCAATTCGTTCCCTCCACATCGGCAAATTATTTTGATCTAGAAGACCCTTTTAGTTTGGCAAGGCTCGACCAGCCAATGACAGCCCTGCAAGATTTACAGGGACTGGTAGTTATTGATGAAATTCAACGCCGCCCGGAACTTTTTCCTGTTTTGCGAGTTTTGGCTGACCGAACTCCTTTGCCAGCCCGTTTCCTGATTTTGGGTAGCGCATCACCTGAATTATTGCGGCAATCATCCGAGTCGCTAGCCGGACGAATTTCAATCATCCAAATGAACGGATTCAGCCTGGAAGAAGTAGGCGCAGAATCACAAAACCTGCTCTGGCGGCGTGGGGGGTACCCACTGTCATTCACCGCCTCCAACGAAGACACCAGCCTGGAATGGCGTAAGGATTTTGTGCTCACATTTTTAGAACGGGATATTCCGCAGTTTGGGTTCAATATTCCATCCACCAGCTTATTCCGTTTTTGGAGCTTACTGGCCCACTATCACGGGCAAGTCTGGAATGTGGCTGAAGCCGCCCGCACCCTGGGCGTTGGCGAAACAACTGCCCGCCGTTATATTGATTTGCTCCAAAACCTGTTCATGGTACGCCTGCTCCAACCCTGGTATGCAAACCTGGGCAAACGGCAAGTTAAAACGCCAAAAGTTTATATCCGTGATACGGGTTTATTACACTATCTGTCTGGAATTCGCACCGAACAGGAACTGCTCCTGCATCCGCGCAGTGGTGCATCTTGGGAAGGTTTTGTCATTGAAGAAACCATTAAAGCCACTGTACCGGATGAAGTTTATTTTTGGGCAACCCACTCGGGTGCAGAACTCGACTTGCTCTTACTAAAAAATGGCAAGCGTATCGGAGTGGAATGCAAACGCGTAGACGCTCCACATCTGACGCCTTCCATGCGCACAGCGGTAACCGATTTGAATTTATCAAAATTGCTGGTGATTTATCCCGGACCGCACACCTATCCACTGGCAGAAAATATCCATGCTATTCCATTAGCACACCTGGTCAATAAACCGAGCAGCCTCATAGAGTAAAAATAAGTATCCTGATCAAAGATATTGTAACCACCCCAGCGGGGTACATATCTGGGATACGGGTATAAATTCAGGCCGTCCCGATTTATACCCGTCACATAGAGAAGAAAATACCAAGAAATGAACAAACACCCATACGCATAGGGTGTTTGTTCATTTAAATATTCCGATACATGATCGCGCCGTAGCCTATGCAACAACTACCTCACGATGAGTTATTCACTGCTCATCTGATAGTTCATTTTGGGGGCCTTTTCTTATGGATACAACCTCGCGACTATTATGCTGATGTGGGCTATTTGTTATTTGTTTTATTTTTCCTCCAACCGCTTCCAAAACGCTGTCATTTGCCTCAACTCTTCCTCATTGAATAACCCAAGAAAACTCTCCCGGACAAAAGCCATGTGCAACTGCGCAGCTGATTGGAATCTTGCAGCGCCTTCGTCGGTTAAGATTGCGTACGCGCCGCGGTGATCTTCGCTGGCTTCTTCGCGCGTGACCAATCCCGCCTTTTCGAGTCGCGCCACCATGCGGCTGACTCCGCTGCGGGTGAGGATGCTTTGCGCGGCAAGGTCTTGAATTCGCAGACGATGATTCTCTTTCCAATAAAGCCGCAGCAAGACTTCAAACTCGACATGCGTAAGTTGGGAATGCTCCTGTAAATCCGCTTCGACAATGCGGTTGATATGAGAGTACGTACCGAGAAAACCTCCCCAAGCGTTTTGCTCAAGTTCTGAAAACCCATTTTTCATTGTAGAATCTCCTTGACAATTGTGTGACCGCGCACGTATAATAAAATTTACGTGACTAATCATGTAAATTTTATCACAAATTCAAGGAGAGACTAATTGTTTTATTCGTCCGAAAAGAGATCGCCCTTTGCAACTCTTGTCCCGACCGTTGATAAATTCCCGCTATGGATTCTGGTTACGGGCTGGTTTCTGGTCTTCGCCAATGTCTGCGGTAGTTTTAGTTTCGCCGCATCAATCCCAGGGTTAGGAACGATCGGCGCTGGCCAACAAGCCGCGCTAATGCTCGCCGCCCGGCAAATCGGGCAGGGATTTATTTTGGGATATGGCCTTCTGCAAAAAAACGTGCGCACGCTTCAATTTGTGTGGCTGATGTGTATCATCCGCGAGTCGATTGATTTGGCAGCGCGTTTGATCAGTGGTCAGGGACTCAGCCCAATCATGTTCATCGTTACGCTTGCGATTGAACTTGCCGCGTTTATTTATCTCGGCGCAATTGCTTCGGGGCATGTCGCCAAATATAAAAACGTATGAGGAAAATCATGAAAATAACGGCTCCGCTTTGGGCACGGATAATTGTCGGTTTGATGGGCTTGGCGCTGGCAGTTTCGAGCCTGATTGGCGGTAGGTTCACACCCCCATACCAGCGCGCCATTGAACGCTGGCTATGTCCTACAACTCCCGAAACGCTTCCCTTGGAGTGGCAATGTTGATCGCCGCAGGCTTTGGCGCGCCTGAAGCGATTGCCGCAACGATGATTGCCCGCTTCATTCTTGAGGTCACCGATCGGGTTGCCATGTCGCCGCTGTATCCAACCATCACTGCTGGAAATTTGCTCCCGCCGCTCATCCCAGCGCTGATCGAATTATCCATCGCGATGGCCATGCTCCGCATCGTTCTAAAATCAAAGAAGTAGAGAAATCCAAATGCCAGAAACCACCGAATGCCGCCAAGACCCTGGCGTCTTCACCCCCATCATTGACCGCAACCGCTGTGAAGGTAAAGCCGATTGTGCGCCTGCCTCCCCCCTATAACATTTTCAAAGTGGATACGCCCCCCAAAGACCAGCGGGTTGGTTTGAGTTTCATCGGCAAACTCAAAGGGACGGCACACAACTGGCAGCAGGCATTACTCGTCCACCCTGAGCAATGCCGCGCCTGTGGTTTATGCATCAAAGCCTGCCCCGAACATGCCATCACGTTGGCACGTACCAAAACAATATAAGGAGCTCCCCTTGACCAAAACTCGTCTCGAAGCCTTCAGTGATGGCATGTTCGCCATCATCCTCACCATTCTCGTTCTCGAACTTCACGTTCCGCATCTCGAAAATAATTCTTTTCCCGCGTTCAGCGCGGGGCTGATTGAACTCGCGCCGAAGTTTTTTGCGTTTCTGTTCAGTTTCTTCATCATCGCCATTTTTTGGGTCAACCATCACGCCATTATTCACCACATTCAAAAAGTGGATATGAAACTTCTCTGGCTTAATATCGGGCTGTTATTTTTCTCCTGCTTGTTCCCGTTCATTACCGCATTCATTGGCGATTACATGATGAACCCCTTCGTTGTTGCGCTCTATCCGTTGAACATGGCGCTCTCTTCGCTAATGATCAACTCCCTCTGGAAACATGCTTTTGTAGATTCTGACCTCGCGCCCAATACCTTCACTGCGGAAGAAAAACAAAAGCGTCTTAATCGAGACAGAATGGCGTTATTGATCAATCTTGCGTCGGCGGCTTTGGCTTTTGTTTGGGTTCCCATAACCCTGTTCATCATGGCTGTTATGCCTTTTGCATTTGTTGTGCCTGAATTTTTTCCTAAAAAGAAAGAAGAATAAATCGTGAAAGATAAAATCGTATTGATCACTGGAGCAACAAGCGGCATTGGAAAACAAACCGCGCTGACATTGGCAAAGATGGGAGCGCACGTGATTATCACAGGGCGAAGTATACAAAGCGGAGAAGCCGCCGTTGCTGAAATCAAACAGTCAAGCGGCAATCCGAAAGTTGACTTGCTTATCAGCGATCTGTCTGCACAGGGGGATGTTCGTTCTTTAGCCGACCAATTCAAGGTGAAGTATGAACGTCTCAATGTGCTGATCAACAACGCGGGAAATGCCGCACCCGCGCGGATATTGACAGCAGATGGAGTCGAATCTAACTTCGCGGTGAATGTTGTCGCGCCGTTTTTGTTGACTCATCTGCTGATGGATCCGCTCAAAACCAGTCCGTCGGCGCGCGTCATCACGCTCATGGGCGGCGATGTCCCATCTAAATTGGATCTGGATAATTTGCAGTCGAAGCGTTCCTTCGATGGGTTGAATTCATACTCGCAATCGAAACTCGCGATGATGGCAATGATGTACGAGTTTGCTGAACGCATGCAAGGCACGACAGTGACGATCAACATTTGTTATCCCGGACAAGCCAGCACCAACATGACGCGCAATGTTACGCCTGAAATGCTGCCTGCAGTCATGCGATTTATTTTTCCTGTTTTCAAATTGATGACTCGCCCTGATGGCGGCAAGTCCGCAGAGAAGGCATCACGCTCATCGGTACATCTCGCTTCTTCAAAAGATGTGGAAGGCGTGAACGGAAAATATTTTGACACGAAAAGCAAAATGGTAAATTTCCCCGCTGTTGTGATGGCCGCACCCACACGCGAGAAAGTTTGGGAGGCTGTGAAGCAGGTTTCTCATTTCGTTGGATAGAAATTAAATTCCAATTTCTCCATTTCACTGATTATCAGTAGTTCACGAAAAGGCTTGAACATGGTTTACTTGGCTCTTACCAAGGAGACCAAACCACCATGTTCAAACCCGCGCTTAAAAATAACCGAATCTTGCGATCTCAACAAGTGCTAAATGCTTTGATTATGATCTTACGCCGATATCTGCCGCTTGAGATGAAAAATACACGTATTACGGCGGAAGATATCATTGCCATACTTGGTTATGCCAGTGCTCATCGCATCAGTATAGGTGCAGCCTGGGCTGATGAAATGAGGCTCATATAGCATCTGGTAATCGATCCCATTTTTATTTCTAGCAGTCAATGTGTGCGAGTGCTAAACCTACAACCAAG
>CAIWRB010000024.1 GCA_903914955.1 uncultured Chloroflexota bacterium
TCATATTGACAAATCCATTTCAGTGACCGACCCTTTTTCACAGGGAAGGATTACCCGCAAGCCCGGTGCAGGGAATTCATCAATAGAGTTGGTACATTGTCCCTATTTTCTCCTCGAGAAACTATCAAATTCTCAGGAGCGGGATACACGGGGGGAGAGTTTTCATGCACTAACCGTAATTGACGGTGAGGGTTACATTTCCACGTTAGATCAAAAGATTCCCCTGCATAAGTTCGAGACCATTTTGATTCCAGCTGTTTGTGGGGGTTACCGTTTGGATGGCGATTTTCAGATCTTGTGTGCTTCTATAGCCCGCTGATTTATTTTCTTGAATTATTCAGTCCAGGATACTTTTTGAACAATATCCCGAAATGGATATTGTTTTTTGTTGCCAATGAACAATTGGTAGGGCTGTGCACTTGATTCGGCTATCTGATATTTTGAATTTTACAGGAGCTTATTGCACTCTTGTGTCAGAGAAGGGTTTAGCCATCACGGGTCTCTTCCCCTGACCCATAAGCTCTCGAATTCATTTTTGAGTGATCCTTTGTAATCATGCTGGCTGATTGAACAAAAAACTGGAAATATTCTGGGATGCGAATCAAGCTGCGTTCTGCGGGGGCAAGGTCTGATTTTCTTGATAAACCGAAACACAGTTGCGGCCGTTATTCTTGGCGCGGTATAAGGCTATATCGGCTTTTCTAAGCAGTTCGTCAATGCCCGACATCCCATCTGTAATAGTTGCCACACCAACACTGATGGTAATGGTTTTGCTCAAAATCTGACCAGATATCTCTAAAGACATATTGGCGATGGTCTCTCGCACCCGTTCTGCTGACAGGAGCGCATCCTCTAGGGTTGTGTTGGGTAACAGTGCGGCAAATTCTTCGCCGCCCAGGCGCCCCAGCAGATCAATTTCACGCAGGCTGGATTTCATCACCTCCGCTACCTGCTGGAGTGCGAAATCCCCGGCTTCGCGACCGTAGATATCATTTACGTTTTTGAATTCGTCAATATCCAGCATTAAGAGCGCCAGGGGTTGGTTGTTCCGGTGGGCGCGTTTAATTTCTTCAACACCACGCTGTATAAAAAAACGCCGGTTATTTAAATTTGTCAGGTAATCAGTCAATGCCAGTTTTTCCAACTCAGCATTCAATAAACGGATCTTTTCTTCGGCGGCCTTGCGATCGGAAATATCTTCTCGTATGCCAATAAAGTGGGTGATACTGCCCATTGGATCAGTAATGGATGAAATTGAAGCGGATTCCCAGAAGAGCTCGCCATTTTTCTTGCGGTTTAGAAATTCTCCGCGCCATTCATTACCTGCAAGAATGGTCTGCCAAAGTTCCGCGTAGACTTCAGGAGGTGTCTGGCCAGATTTCATTATGCGCGGAGTCTTGCCGCGCACTTCTTCCAGATTGTAGCCGGTCAACTTGATGAATTTTGGATTGACATATTCGATATTCCCATTCGGGTCCGTAATGATGATCGAGGCCGGACTATATTTTACGACACTTGAGAGCTGGCGCAGTTGGTCTTCAGCTTGCTTGCGCTCGGTAATATCCCTGGATACCAAAAGAGTTGTTCCCGGCTCGTTTTCCTTAGTGATGGGAATTACGTAGTCTTCATACTCCCGCATATCGCCCTGATCTCCCATGGCGGTATGTTCAAACTTTTGGAGTGTTCCAGTAGCGTGGCAATTTTCAATACTTTGCTTAAAGGATTCCTTCGACTTTGGTGAAAGGTATTGAAACACGCTGGTGCCTAAAACATCTTTTTCTGAAAATCCTTCCGCGTAATGACTTAAGAAAAGAAATCGTCCTTCCCTGTCGTGTAACGAGACGTAGTCTGGGATGGCTTTGATAAGAGAACGCCATTTCTCTTCGGCGTCACGAAGCTCCATTTCCGTCTGCTTGCGCTCGTTGATTTCCTGCTCGAGCTCCTGTGTCCGTTCTGCCACACGCAGTTCCAGTTCATCATGCGCCTGATTCAGCATCTGCGCTGCCAGATAGCGCTCAGTGATGTTGGTGTGCGCAACCAATGCGCGTAAATCGCTGCCCTGGCCCAGCGGGGTGACGCTCATATTGAACCAGCGCTGTTGCTCCGATAAATGACAGGGGTATTCCAGATCGAATCTGGATAAACGGCCATCCAGCACTGCCTGGATACCCTGTCGGGCTTTAAATGCGCCATCATCTGCTGTGAACCTGCTATCAGTTATGCAGATCTCCAGATAGTTGATCCCAACTTTTATTTGTGGTGGAGGCTTGCCGAGCTTGACATTGTATTCGACAGTAAAACGTTGCCAGGATTCGTTAACCGCCAGGATGACCCCATTGTGGTCCAGGATAGCGATATCATCGTTTATGGAATTTAGAATCCCAAGTTTAAAGGCTTCGCTCTCACGCAAATTTGCTTCACCTTGCTTGAGCGCGGAAATGTCGCTCAAGGTGACGCGGCAGACCGGCTTACCATCAGTCTCCTGCGCAATGGTCAAATCCAGATGTGCCCACGCCACGCGCTGCTCATAGTTAGGCGTCAGTATCCTGATCTCGCACGACTGAGCTTCGCCCGTATCGAAGAGCGATTTGCGGTGCTGATAGTAGATGTTCTGATCCGCATTGAGCACGAATTCGGTAAAGCGTTTTGTTAACAACGATCGCTTGGGAACGCCTAACATGGTAGCGGCTGTCTGATTTGTTTCCAGAATTAGACCCTGCTCGCTGATGGTCATATAGCCTACCGGCGCCAGGCTATAGAGATCAAAGTATCGATTTTTTGTAACCTCGAGATCGGTCTGTGTACGGCGTAGTTTTCCGTTCTGCATCTCCAACTCGATCTGGTAAACGCGAAGCTCATGCAGGGTTTTAGAGGCAGCGGGCGAATCGCCACGCGCCAACTCTTCGGCTTGCAAACGGAGTTCAGCGGCTTTGTCTGGTTCGTCAGATTTATTTTTCATTGTAACTTCCCTCCGAAGATACTCAGAAAACTTTGGATGATGCAAATTGTAGTTTACCAGTTAAAAGAGCCTAATTTATTATCGAAAAAGTACCTGCCTTGAATGTTGACATATTAAAAATATCATCATAAGGGGCCACTTAATAATAGTAATGGAGCCCATTCTTTTCACCAGGTGGAAAATAAAAAAATTCGATTGGTCAATGAAGGATAGCGCAACATGGATTTTTCCACCACTAAATCAGCGATGCCGCGGATGATTTCTGAAATATTTCTTTAGATCTTGATATTAATATTATAGCATTATTGCCATTCAACTTTGGGGATACCCAGCACTTATTAATTACAAAGATGTTGGCTCTCTGGGAGTTGCCGTGATACCCGCCATATATGGGGATGTCAGGCAGTTTGAAAGGGTAAAATAGCAGGGAAAACCACTGCAAAAAGGATAAGAAAAGTCATGACAGCGAACGCACAAATCACAGTCCCGCTAGA
>CAIWRB010000025.1 GCA_903914955.1 uncultured Chloroflexota bacterium
GCCAACACTCACATCATCGCCAGATTCCTTAATACCCCGCACAAGATCGACGAGCAAGACCTCTGCTCCGCCAATATTAAGGCTGTCAATCAACTGGAGGATTTTCTTTTTCTTCATAAAATACGGTATAAGACTTTATGCAAGCAATTCGGTATATAGGTTTTCGTAAAGAGAGCCTACTACACTAAAATCAAAATTGGAATATACATGTTTGCGCGCAGCTTTGCCAAGAGCTCGGCGTTTTTCTGGATCATTTCCCAACTCAATTAACGAATTGGTCCATGCAGAAACGTCGCCTGGAGGCAGTAGAACGCCGCAACTCCCATGATCAAGTACTTCAAAATTTCCACCGACAGTGGTTGCTACACATGCAAGACCAGCAGACATCGCCTCCAGAAGCGCATTCGAAATCCCTTCGGATTTCGATGGAAGCACAAAAATATCAGCGGCATTCAAATATGGACGCACATCTGTCTGATTGCCCAAAAAAGTAACGTGATCACGAACTTCCAGATCTTTAGCCTGATCTTCCAAAGCATTGCGATCTGGCCCATCCCCGACTAATAATAGGTGAAGATTGGGGCAAATAGGTAAAGATCTTTCAAGGGCCTGTAGTAAGGTGGGCAAGGACTTTTGCGGAGAAAGACGGCCGACGAATATCATCACAACTTTATCGATTAACCCAAATTTACCCTTCGCTCCCAACCGAGTTTGTACTGGAGAAAAATTCACAACGTCAATGCCGTTTGGTATTCGCCTGATCCGCCTGGGATCAATACCAATGGAAAGAATCTCATTGTAGATCGAATCATCCAAGGCAATAATCACATCTGCCCATTCGCGCAAGATGGCAAGGCGCAAACGTCCCCGTAATGTGCGAAGCGAAGTCTGAATATCACCAAACTCGCCGCTATTGCCTAGTTTTACGATCACCCTTTTCCCCAAAAATCGAGCCGCTATCATCGCAGCAAAAGCCGATCCAAAAACAAGATGCGCATGGAGTATCCCATATTTGGAACGTAATTTCCAAAGTGACAGCAATATTCCCAAAACAAAAGTAATGGTCTTGAGTTTTCCAAATCCGACAGTTAGAGGCCGAATAATATCAAGGCCCTGATATTCCTGATGAGCTGGCAATCCCTTATGCCGTCGGGTTATCACACATACTGACCAGCCTCTGCTCTTTAAATAAACCGCAAGTCGCTCAGCTTGACGCTCCGCCCCTCCAGTTGGAATTGGGGGGAATTCATTAACAAGCATTACCACGCCATTCATCAATCAAACCTTCCTGCCTGCAAAGTGCCTTCATCAAATTTGACAAGATATTCATTTGCCTTTGGCAATTTTTTTGCATAAAGCGCAAGAATATTTCGAGACCATATGTCTCGCCCATAATCTTCTATAATACGCATGCGGGCTGCTAGTCCCAATTCAGTTCTCTTTTGAGGAGAATCAAGCAAGGAGATTATCGCAGCAGCAAGTTTTTCTGGCTGGCTGGGCGGAACCAAAAGACCTGCTCCCTGACTCAACAAAAATGGGCTTTCACCGACTGTTGTCGCTACTATAGGAAGCCCTGCAGCCATTGCCTCTAATACCGAAACAGGTGTGCCTTCCCACAGAGATGAATTCACATAAATATCAGCAGCAGCCAAGAGGCTGGGAACATCATGGCGTGTTCCTAATAGAAACACATCGTTTTGTAATTCAAGTTCATGCATACGTCTGACCAAATCATCATTTAATGTACCTCCACCGGCAATAACCAAAGCTGCGCTAGGATGGGTCGACTGAATAATTTTATAACCATCCAAGAGGTCAAAAAATCCTTTTGCGCTTGTTAAACGTCCAACGGATAAAATCAATGGACGCTGAATATTCCCCACAAGTTCATGCCGAATGGAATTTTTTTCCTCTTCCGAAATTGGCGGAATTAAATCAACGGCATTTACAATTACATCAACAGGCGTTTTTCCAGACCGGGTACGGGCAAACTCGGCTACCGCATTACCGTTTGCCATGACGCAATATGCTAGGCACCGCAGAGAAAAATCTTCAAGCTGCCTTCTAAAAGCATATTTATGAGGAGGATATTTTGTACTTCGCAAGGAAGCGATAACAGGGATTCCGCTTAAGCGGCCTGCAAAGGAACCTACAATATTGGAGTAGGTTAGGTAGGCGTGGACAAGGTCAAATTTCTCCTTGCGTAAAAACCTGACCAACTGTAAAAATGAAATGGGGCTAAACAGGCGAGGAAAAGGGAAGGAAACAATACGAACACCCAACGACTTCAATTGATCAACCAGCGCTGGCTCAGCAGAATAACTAAGATTGACAACCGTTAGTTCAATACCTAAAGGCTGAAGTGATTGCGCCAAAAAGAGTTGCATTTTTTGTGCCCCCCCCACTTCTAAAGTATCAAGAATTTGCACGATACGCATATTATCCTTTTTTCAGCGCAC
>CAIWRB010000026.1 GCA_903914955.1 uncultured Chloroflexota bacterium
GCCTTCTGGCGCTAATCCATCCAGCGACAGCCACAGCCCTCCTCGCGCCGCAATGGCTTTCAACCCTTTCATTTGCTGCCGTTCGTGACAGGCCAATAACGCTAAATACCGATAGGTATAGATCGCTCGCACTTGGGTCTCGCTGATCTGCACACTTGCCTTCAGGTCTTGATGTATTTCGCTAAAGGTTTGCCGTTGGTTTTGTCGCTGCCAGCCAATTTGTGTGATCACATCATACCCATACGTACACCACAGCGGCGCTACCTGTTGCCAACGAATTGAACTCAACAACTTGTGACTCTCAGAACATTTCGTATTCACACAACCCTTCGGACGTTGGGCGATCGCAATCACTTCACTCATGGTTTGCACCGTCTTCCAGCCACTGGTGACGCACTCCGTAAGGCCTCTCCACAATTGGGACATTGATCCCATTCACACTCGTATACAACTCTCTTTTCCGTGTACAATTCTCGTTGGGTTCTCATGGCTCTCTCCTTTGTTGCTAAAGCCAGTTTGCCATGAGAACCCTTTTTATTCAAGTCAATAGCAAGTTATGCTGTACTGCCATAAAAGGTTTTGGAATTCGGTAAAAGCGACGTGAGTAGGCGTGTTTCATCTGAAAATTCTCTCAAAATTCGAAAAGCAGGCGCGCTAATAGAGACCTTGCTCTATCCATAAGATATGCATGCGTTTTAAGTTGAAAGCCAGACATACCAAACACCATTCGCCTGTAGCCGCCCACAGGCCGCGCAACGAAAACTGGCGGAAGCCGAGAATTTCCTTGATGATGCCAATGACGGGTTCTACCGTAGACTTGCGTAAGCGATAAATAGCTTGTCCAATTTCGGTTTGGAGTTTGTAAGCCAGCTTAACTTTTGGGCTGGCGTCTTCGGTAGGCGGCTCAGGTTGTTCCCGAAAAAAGGTATGCCAATCCAGATGATGAGGTTCGCGTCCGGTAGCGATGAAAGATTCGATGCCTAGTTCCTCGCACGCATGGATGTTGGTTTGGCTAAAGTAACCGTTGTCCATCGCCGCTGCCTCTGGTTTCCCGATTTCTGGAGAGATGGCTGACAGGGTCGGGATGGCTTCCTGTTTGTCATTGGGATGATTGGAAAGCGCGTGCGCTACAATCAGCAAACTCTTCTGATCGTTCGCTACCTGGACATTGTAGTGCTGATCCACGCCAGTATTGGTACTGTTTTTCATAATGCGCGAGTCCGGGTCAGTGAAGTTATACTGATCTTTATCATTTGGACCTGGCTCCGGCGGTTTCGGTTCAGGACCTTTTGGCTTGCGCCCATTTTGGCTTGCTTTTTCTTTTCGTTCACGCAGTTTGGCTTCATGCTCAATCTTTTCAGCCTCGTAACGTTCCTGAGCTCGTTCTTCTAAAACCTTTTTGGCCTGCGCTAGATTCACCAATCGTTCTTGACGAATGGCAACTTCGTCGGCAATGACCAAGTCATCCGGCAATTGGAGTTCCCCTTGATCGGACTGCTCCCCTATCGTGAACAACTCATGCACTTCGGCTTTCAGTTGAACTTCCAACTCAATCAGCCGCTTGTAACTGACCGCCTGACTCTTGGAAGCATCCGCATGGATCTTGCTGCCATCCAGACTGATGTTCCCCAGATTGAGTACCCCGGCTTCCTGGGCGATCAGCAGAGTCTTTACGAACTGTCCTTGAATCTCATCCAGAAAGGTCGTATCGTGATCCGGATGCAATCCGCCTGCGATGAAGCGAAACGGTATGTTCTCATAGGTCGCCTTCTCAATCTTGCGCGAACTGAACACGCCTGTGGCATATCCATAAAACAACAACCCCAGCAGGATCTCCGGGGCAAAGCCTCTCCGCCACGCGGTGCATAACGGGCATAGATCTGGCTCAGATCCAGTTGGACAATCATGTCCACTATAAAACGCGCTAGGTGATTCGGCGGCAACGCTTCCCCAATCTGAATTATCTGCTTCAGCGCCTCTTCATAATTCACAGTTTTGAATTTTCGGCTCATTTTTGAAGTTTATCATGCAAGGCAATGTCAATCTCTCCGACAAACTGCAGCAAAAGATGTAGGTCAGTTCAGGTATATCGTACGCGAATAACTGTGATGCAATCCACCAAGAATTGCTTTGGATGTAACGTGCCCGCTGGTTGGCTTTGATCTTGGCAATTCATGCTGATCAGGAATTCGCTGTTCAATCCCTTGATGCGGTCGTTCCTGATTGAGGTATGCAGTGTATTCCTTGGTTACTCGCTCTATTCAGGTTAACCTAAGTTGTCTAACTGGAAGTCCAGCTGAGTGAAAAAGCCGATAAGCGAATCCGGTCGGTGACGCAAACGAGCAAAACCGCGATTAAGCACGGAGCGAATTTCTTCCTTGCTTTCAGGAAATGCGTTTTTGAGACGTTGCTTGACATTGCCATGACAATATTCTTCCGGGTTAAGTTGTGGAGCATATGCTGGTAACTCTTCAATCAGGATTTTGCTGGTGTCTTGGCTACTTGCTAATCCGTAAGTTTTTTGAAGTATTCGCAAGGATTATTATCGGGTAGATTGGTTCTAAACGAACAGAACCAATCTACCTTTCTTATCCAAGAACTAATTCTCCGGGGGTTACAGATGTAGACAATACGGGAAAAACTTTAACACGTTGTCTTTTTTTTCAGTTAATCCGCCGTTGAAAAGGCGCGATCTATATTGCTCTGTGGCCACAACCCTTTGTAAGCAATGAATTGAATGGCAACATACATTATGGTTTTCGGGATCATCAACATGCCGATGGCAGGAATATCGCGCGCTAATAAAATGACAGGGGTATAGAACAGGAAAGAGAAGAAAATGGAGTAGCCCATCCAGCGAAATAAGCGGTCTTTGGTTTTGATCGAGTCGCGCAGATAAAGATACAACACGCCCACACCTAAGATCATCAAAAATAAATTCCGGAATGGTCCCCAAAAAATGGGTGGTACGCTATTACCCCAATCATTTTGCGGGAATGCCATCACAATAAAACGGACCGGCACACTTGCAAGCAAAATATACTCCAGCAGGCCGAACTTTCCCTTGAATCGTTCTTTCCAAATATAGAGCATAGCCACATAGAAAAAGGTGACTGTGACCGCTGTTGCCAGCGCCCCAATCCCCACCAATAATGCGTTATTTTCCAGCCCGCCCAGAGCATAAGCAGCAACGCGAAACCCGACATGCCCCGTGTCACCCAGCGCAAGCAATACAAAAGCCCAACGAAACAGGCTCGCGATGCTCCGGTTTTCCTTTGCAACTTTCTCAATATTCATGGACATGATCAAAGTCATGGTCCACACAACAATGAGATACAGGATATTGAACCCCACTTCGACATATATACGTAATTCTTCAGACATGTTTCCTCCGAAATAATTTATCTGGCGCCTTTAAGAAAAAAGGCCACCAGTTTTTTTGCAAGGACTTTATTACTGCTTCCAAATTCGCCGGACCGTGAGATATAGTTTTCAACGATGCCCATAAATAAATGTGCGAGAAATTTTGCATTTCCCTGGATGTCACCCTCATTCACAGCTGACTGCATCAGTGTCGTGATGGGCGAGAAGAGCTCATCATCAAAAGCTTGATGCACTCGGGCGACATTTCCCTGTTGTTTGATATGTTCAAGATCGTGTACGAGATGCGAATAATCCGCCTTGAAACTATCGAAGATCGTTACTGCAATCCGTTCCAGCCGCTGCGACAGAGAACCACTTTTTTCAATCTCTTCGCGAAATCCATGCAGGCGACGCAAAAGCACCTCAATGAACAGGTTTTCCTTGTCTTTGAAATAGTAATAGAGGGTGGGCTTGGTAATTTGACAGCGCTGGCAAAGTTCATCCACGGAAACACCGCGGTAACCTTTCTGTTGGAAAAGTTCCCATCCATCCTGTAAGATTCGTTCTGCATTTGGGTGATCGGCGTAAATTTTCATTATGTATACTGTTTAGTATATAATAGTATACCAAACAGTATACATAAAAGGAAGTATGGCCTCATTCTGGTGAAGGGCTTATTACCAGAACTTCGTAAAGTGCGATAGAAATGCAGGCGAATACGATCAGAGTGGGTTAGCTGTGGTCGTTTAATCTGTTGATTCAGCACGATCAATTGTTGGCAAAGCAATGCATTTTCTACAACGAGATCAGCATGACTGCGTGTCAGATCGGAAAGGGGTCCGATGATCAAGAGTGAAGTCGCGGGTTTTATCCAGAGTTTGATGCGCTCTTGTAACCAGAGGAGGATTTTGCCCATCATTCTGCTTCCGGATAATTATGAGGGTAAAATACTATGATAATCCTCTTTTTCCCGGCGAATGAGCGAAGTAGCCAGCACAGGAAGGTATTACCGGAAAATATTTCAACCCGAAAAGCAAAGAAGTAAACTGGCCGCAGGCAGTTCTGGATGCGAGAATATGGCAGCATCTTTGGGACATTTTCGCAAAGTAACAATAAAGAGGCAGCATGAATACACAGAATTTGCTCACACCGGAACTAAAGGAGGAACTCATCGAGTTCGTCCAAAATCTGGTCAGAATAAAAAGTATGTCCGGGCAGGAAGGGGCAGTCATTAAATTCATCGAGAAGAAAATGATTGCGCTTGGTTATGATGAAGTCACGATCGACTCCATGGGAAATCTCGTCGGAAGAATTGGCAGCGGCGGAAAAGCAATCATGTTTGACTCACATGTCGACACGGTTGAGGTCAACGATGCAGAACAATGGGATATTCCACCGTTCAGCGGTGAGATTCTGGATGGACGCCTGCATGGCCGAGGCTCGGTGGACATGAAGTCAAGTGTAGCAGCCTCCATATACGCGGGCGTGCTCGCAAAAAGATCAGGGCTTGCAACTGGCAAGACCGTCTACGTTTCCTGCACCGTGTTTGAAGAGGATTGCGACGGGGAGAACTTAAAGCACCTGTTCAAAGAACTTGATCTCAAACCCGACTATGTAATTATCTGTGAGCCATCCAACAACAAGATCACACTGGGCCACAAAGGGAAAGCGCAAATCTCGATCAAGACACGTGGTGTTTCCGCGCATGGCTCGGCACCTGAAAAGGGAGTGAATGCCATTTATGAAATGGCTGAGATTATCCAGCGGGTTGAAAAGACGAACATGGATCTCATGAAGAAAGGGGGCCCAAGTGGAACTTTGGTCATGTCCAAAATTTCCAGCGTGAGTGCATCCTTGAACGCTGTACCTTCCGAGTGTGAAGTGTATCTGGATCGCAGAATGGTTCCGGGAGAAACGGAAGATGCGATCAAACAGGAAATGGATCAGATCGTCAAGGATAAAAATGCAACCTGGCGAGTCGGAACGCTGCGCAGGAAGAGTTGGACGGGAATGGAGATCAAGTATGAGCCATTCCATCTGGCATGGAAAATTGACCTGAAACACGAACTTGTCAGGGCTAGTGTTGCAGCCTATCAAGAAAATTTCGGGAAAGAACTCGTGGAATATGATTTTTGGGATTTTAGCACCAACGCGGTCACTCCAGTCAGCATGGGAATACCGACGATTGGTTTTGGACCCGGGGAATACAAATTGGCTCATATGCGCAACGAAAGTTGTGAAGTGAGCCAGATCATTGAAGCCTGCAGTTTTTATACAGGACTTATTCACAACATATAAAATCTCACAATAACGCACACGATTTCGTGTATAAGTTACTCGGAATCGTGTGCGTTATTGCCAATTTGGAAAGGCTAGAAAGTCAGCGCAACCGCAAACGCCGATACCGTCACCGCCGGAAACTTTGCTTCCCATCTGCGGGTGTATGCCCTGTGTTGTCTACCTGGCTCATCCTTTAGAAATTTTTGAATAGATCAGACAGAAGGTATAATCTATAAAAACATGGAACTCCCAAACAAACTTCACGCATACATATCCATCAGCAAAACCACCGATTATTTGCTTTCCGAAAGTCATGTTGTAGGAAAATCCAAAGCGAAATTTTTCCGTTCATTCGGCTTCAACGAGACAAACATCAGTCAATTTGCGAAAGGGCTTGTTGATATTGCTCAAACGGACACGATTGTCGAAACCACTGTAACAGGTTACGGCAATAAATACGTGATTGATGGACAGTTGAAAACGCCGAGTGGTGATATGATTCATCTACGAACGGTTTGGATCATCGAAACTGGCGATGATGTTCCAAGGTTGGTGACAACTCACCCGGTGGATTAGCAAGGAGTAATAATATGTTTAATGATCTTGATACTGTAGTTTTGGCGAATGACCTAAAGAATCAAAAACTCACACGCGGCGATGTAGGGACGGTTGTCCATTGCTATTCGGGAGGCAAGGCGTATGAAGTGGAATTTGTCACTGGCGAGGGGAAAACCGTCGCAGTTATCACGCTTGAGCAATCGGACATTCGTCCAATGCGACGGCAGGAAATCTTGCACGTCCGCATGTATGCGACGGCATAAAATCAATCTGTGTCGGCTACTCGATTCACCCGTCTTATTTTTTGGGATTTTACGCAGGGTTTTTGATCAGGGAATCTCCTTTTTCCCTATGCACGCTACCTAGCGCAACCGCATTGTGTATAAAGTAAAACAGTTCTCTGAGTGACACAAGTGGGCAGAAGTGGACATTTGTCTCGACTTTTTACAAGTCCGCCGGGCATTAGCAACAAGTCAAGCATGAAATAAGCAACTCAAAAAACGGGGGCAAGCAACTCAAGAAGAATAAAAAAAGCGACACCGCTTTGCAGGTACATTGGGTATCTAGCAGTTTGTCAGCGGTGACGAACCTTAAATTTTTCGCGCAGAAGTAGCGATATTTTCTCTTGAAAGTGATAACGGACCACACAGGTCATAAAACTTTTTTCGCGCTGTTTCTGAACCAAAGCACTCAATGAGGGATA
>CAIWRB010000027.1 GCA_903914955.1 uncultured Chloroflexota bacterium
ACCTGCCAGCGTTTGACTGATTTTCTCCATCAAAAGGAAGTTTGATGAGCCGGTCAAAATGAATTGAACGTACCGATTCTCATCAACCAGCCTTTGAATATAAGAAAACAAATCTGGCGTATTTTGGATTTCATCTAAAATCGGTTAACGACAATTAGAATTACCCCCCAACGACAACTAGAAATGCCCACGTAAAGGGACGCGGGAACGGCTACACTCTTCTGGAGAGGAGAGTCCATGACCGCAACCGACGCCCAAGTGAGGCTACTGATGAAAGAACGCAGCAATGGAAAAACGCAGGAACAAGCAGCCGTGAAAGCAAATATCGGCAGTTGCAAGACCGTGCGAAAGTATGAGCAATTGGACAAATTGCCAAGCGAGTTAAAACGAGGACGCGAATATCGAACGCGCGCGGATCCATTTGGAGCAGACTGGAGAGAAATAGAAAAGAAACTGGAGGAAGCGCCGGAGTTGGAGGCGAAAACATTGTTCGAGTGGTTGTGCGAACGAGACGAGACGAAATATCAGGAAGGACAACTGCGCACCCTGCAACGACATATCAGCAACTGGCGCGTGATGAATCGTCCACAGGTATTGAGTTTAGATCAAATCCGTCAGCCAGGAGAAATCCTGCAAACCGACGGAACCTGCATGAACGAACTGAAGGTCACGATCATGCAGGAAATGTTTGAGCATATTCTGATCCACAGTGTGTTGCCATACTCGAACTGGGAGTGGGGTCGTGTGGTGCAAAGCGAGTCGCTGCTGTCGATTCGTCTGGGACTGCAAAGCGCACTGATCAAACTTGGCTACGTGCCCAAAGCGCATCAAACGGATAACAGCACCGCAGCGACGCATAACCTGAGTCCGGCAGCGCGTGAGAAAAGTCCAGCAGAGCGCGGCTTCAACGAGGAATACCTGCAACTGCTGGCGCACTATGGAATGGAAGCACGCACGACGCATGTGGCGAGCCCAAATGAAAATGGGGATGTCGAATCCTCGAATGGAGGCTTGAAGCGAGCGGTGCAACAACATCTGTTGCTGCGCGGTAGTCGTGATTTTGAAAGCATCGTTGCCTACGAAAAGTTTTTGTTTGACATCATGGAAAAACGCAACGTTGGGCGGCAGCAAAAACTGACAGAAGAAATATCCATAATGAAACCGCTCATAGTGAATCCATGGCCGCAAATGCGCGAACTCAATGCGCGCGTGGGGAACAACGGCCTGCTGCGTGTGGGCGCGAATGGTTATACCGTCCCGAGCGGGCTGAAAGGCAAGCGCGTCAACGTGCGAATTTATGAATGGCAGATCGAAGTCTGGTACGCCAATCAGTGCGTGGAAAGCATGCCGCGTCTGACAGGTGCACAACATTACAGCATCAACTATCGGCATGTGATCGACAGCCTGTTGCGCAAACCCGGTGGGTTTCGCAATTACCGTTATCGCGATGATCTTTTTCCGCAGGCGGTCTTCCGCGAGGCGTGGGAGGCGCTCGAGAGGCATTTACCGCCTCGCAAGGCTGATCTAGCCTACCTGCGTATCTTGAAACAAGCCGCCCTCGGATTGGAAACCGATGTAAGCCAGGCGCTGACATTGCTGCTGGCAACCAAAACCATCTGGGATGACAACACAGTGGCTGAACTGGTTCAACCCACTGTCCGCCAAATGATCCCAAGTCTCATCCCACAAGCGGTGAACCTGTCTGTCTATGATCAATTGCTCCAGGTGGAGGTTTGCCATGTCGCAGCTTGAGAGCATCCAAAAACATTTGCATACTCTGCGAATGCCCACCGCAGTGGAGATCGTTGGCGATTTGTTGTCAACCGCCGCGCGCGAAAACTGGGCGCTCGAAAACTTTCTGACTGAGTTGCTCGAACAGGAAATGGAAGGTCGTCATCAACGCCGCATTGAACGCCTGCAAAAATCCTCCCACCTGCCAGCGGGCAAAACCCTCGAGAGCTTCGACCAGGAACATTTACCCTTGCGCCTGCAACGTCAACTGGCGCAACTCTGCAATGGCGACTTTGTGGATCGCGCTGAAAATTTACTAATCTTTGGTTTGCCGGGACGTGGAAAAACTCACTTCGCTGCCGCTGTCGGACATCAACTCATTCAGTCCGGACGCAGCGTTCTCTTCACTCCCACCTTCCGTCTCGTCGACGATCTCCTGCGCGCGAAACGTGACCTGCTTCTCGAGCAAGAGCTTCGCCGCCTCGACTGCTTTGAGGTTCTGATCCTCGATGACATCGGCTACGTCCAGCAATCCCGTGATGAGATGGAGGTACTCTTCACCCTGCTCGCCGAACGATATGAACGCCGCTGTGTCATCATCACTTCCAATCTCGTTTTCTCTCAATGGGATCAGATCTTCAAAGACCCCTTGACCACTGCTGCCGCCATTGACCGCGTTGTTCACCACAGCGTGATTGTTGAATTTGGAAAGGAGATCTCCAGTCACCGCGCAAAGGAAGCTGCCCTCCGTATTCAAGATCAACCTCTTGAATAATTTCATGAACTGTTTTTCTCTTCCCATTTCTTGTCGCCAGAAAAATTGCCTTCTATTCGAAGGCAATGAGTTTAGCGCTTTTTAGGCTACCAACTGGGCAGAAAGAAAGGACAAAAAAAGGACAGAGATTTTTGATCTCTGCCCAGTTGTATAGCCACTCACCGCAGCGCTCGGGTCGCACTCCTGCGTTGCCCTATCCTCTACGTGAGCGACCTCATTCTATCATCCCTGAATCATGGCTTTACTTTGGTTCACATAGTTAACGATACAATGTCCCTTATCCTGGCTTACGTTGTCTCCGCAACGACAGACCGCAACACCTCAAACGAGGTGTCATTCCAATGGGCATTTCTAATTGTCGCCATGGGTAATTCTAATTGTCATTGACAGAAAATTGCGCCGTTCGGATAATTGGCGAGGAATCCACGCGCATCGGTCAACGCAATCTGGCGGAAGTCCGGTTCTTCCATTGAGACATAAGGCAAGGCTGGAAAAGCGGCTTGGACAAGGGTGGTTTTGCCTGATTGGCGT
>CAIWRB010000028.1 GCA_903914955.1 uncultured Chloroflexota bacterium
GACAAATGTCCACTTCTGTCCACTCGTGTCACTCAGAGAATTGTTTTCCTTCATATATATATTCCTATGAGCCAAGGAGCCAGTACAGCATAAATAACAATTATTTGTTTTGGTCAAAGACTAAATCCATATTCGGCGAGAATCCATTTGGGGAACTCGAACCTTACCGTCTTAAGCGGATCTACAACTTGACAAAACTTAAGCTGGCCCACCAAGCTCATTAACATACCTGCATCGTTGAGTGGTATTTTTACGAATTCAGTTAGGAATTGCGCCATGCGATGGACGGCTCCATTGGATGCCTCATCGATGGTGAAAGCTGAATAAATTGTGGCTATTAGCTCCGGTGATTCAACAAAAGGAGTTGGAAGGCCCTTCATCTCCACTACTTGAGCCTGAAAGTGCAATTCGCCTGAGGTTTCTGCTCCACATACCACGATTTCGCCATCGCCCATTGCCGCATGGAAATCACCGGCTCCAAACAACGCGCCTTCCACTCCAACAGTAAAATATACACTATTCCCTTCACACATTAAAGTGCAATCCATGTTGCCGCCATGAGGTCCAGGAGTCCCATTTGGCACTGAGCCGGAGCTAGGGGCCACTCCAATTACACCAATCATTGGTTTTTTAGGAATACGAATTTTATCCTTGAAAACAAGGTGATCATTCTCCAATTTGAGGATTGTCGTTTCCATTTTTGTAATCACGTCCCCTAGGACACCTTCGCCGGGAATGGTAACCATACTGGATTGTTGGCCAATTTTCACCTCCAACAAATCAACACGCAAAATGTCTCCAGGCTTGGTCCCTTCAATATAAACGGGGCCAGTAGCGGGATTCACATGGTTCCAGTCCAATTTATCAATCAGGTCAAACGGAGTCTGGATCTGTCCCTCGAAACAATCATGCGTTTCCAGCACAACATCTTCACCTTGCGCTACATGTATGGCAGGGATTAACATAGGCTCAAAAGCAAAGAACAATCGATCGCGAGTCACTTTTGTGGTCATTTTACTCTCCTTATTTACTCACTTCCATTATGAATAAAATTTAGTCGGGCATGCCTGTAAGCCCAGCTTCAGCATTAAACTTTCGCCACATGGACTTATACGCAGCATCCTTAAATGTCAGGTCCGTACGAGCACCCAAACGACTGATCCAGGTTTCAGTGGCATGCATGGATTTATGAAAACAATATTCCATAAAATCGCGTTTTTCATCCAATGTGCTTTTCTTCATTGATCCTGATTTTGCTACAAATTCGTTTTCAAGCGCGTCGAAATCTCTGCGGATCTCAGGCACCAAATTATCAAAATCCGCCATGGCACGGCGGTGCAGAAGTTCATGCTTCCACCAAAGACAACTCGGATCGAAGTGTTCAGTGGGCGCAGGACCGATTTCTGGTAGGTTTATACCCATAAAGATAGGTTTGAAAATCGAGATACAATTTCCCGATGTACCGGTAACCCAGATCAGCGCTCCGTGCTCACTCACATCGGTAACCATAACACCATCTGCCTGCCACCAGCGGTTATCCTGTGGTCCGGCGTGGACGCAAATATTACGATGGGCATCAGCAGTTGCGGGGTGGTATCCATCATTGTGATGACGCATAATTTTAAACATGGTTTGGGCGGTAATTTGGCCTTTGACTTCCTTAAGACGATCATATGTATAACATTGCCGATCCGGAGAACCCAGAGTCGGAGGGACTTCTGGCAAAGAAAATGTTTTTGCCCAATCAATCTTCGTTGTCCCAGATGCTACAGAACAGGTTGTCCAATTCGTGGGGATTCCAAGCATGTTCGAAATTGAATCAAAATCTTCGATTTTCTTCACTGCCCATTTACGACCGGCAGTTTCAAGGATATAGGCATCACTGGTATCAGACATCAGAAAACTGCTATCAAAATGTGAGTTTCCTTTGAGCTCGGCACTGCCACCCTGGCCATATTCCTCCAACAACGCAGTCATAATATCGATGGCTTCCCGGCAATTTTTTGCTCGTTCCAATCCAAGGCGCATTAGATCCGGACCAATAATCCCATCTTTTTCCTCGGTCATTTCTGTGGTGAAAACAGCCTCCTCTCCCATCGCTAGGCCGTATTCGTTGATGCCAATTTCGCAGCCGTAAGTCCAGAATGCTTTGGTAAGGAAAACTTCATAGGTTTCTTCGGATTGCGGAATAACCAGATGGGTAATACGGAGGGTCTCCCCTTTGACATGCTTCCTACGGGGGATGCGGACGATGGCATTCGCTTCATTCACTTCGCAATCTGCGCTTTTTGCGAACAAAACATTTCTATTGAGAGTTGCTGATGGCAAAGCTACAAATGTGTCACACATTTCAGACTCCTTTTGAGTTCAGGATTTCCCGGAACCTGACAATGCCTGGTCTTCATGGGATTGTGGCGTTCTTCGAGGCCAGCTGACCTCCCGACCTCCCATAATTCCACCGGGACGCCAGATCAGCAAAGCAATCAGTGAGGTTGCCATGAAAACCTCAGTAAAGCCTACAAGCCCCCCGCCCTGAAGATTGATACCGTTTTCAATCTGGCGCAGCCCTTCGTGCACAAAAGTTACTGCCACAGTACCAATTACTGCTCCTGAAATCCCACCAGTGCCTCCAACAACAAGCATAGCCAGAATGGCGAAGGTTTCACCTAGATAAAAAGCATACGGAGAAAACGAAGTAATGAAATGAGCCCATAATCCACCAGCGAAACCTGCCAGAAAAGCACTCAGCATAAATCCCAACCAACGTACTGTTATAACATTAATCCCGATTGTACTTGCCGCATATCGATCATCACGTGAAGCTCGTAACATCAAACCAAAGTTGGACTCTTTGAAATAATAGGCCACAATGACCGCCAGTAATCCAAAAGTGACGCTGACCCAAAGGGTCGTGTAATTATCCACTCCATAAAGGGTGCGCGGACCGTTGGTTACAGCACTCCAATGTACGAGTACAACCTGAATAATGACAAGTACTGCAAACATGGTGATCACAGCCGCAGCATCTGACAGGCGCATTAATGGATATCCCAACACAGCCGCCACCAACATGGCGATACAAGCTCCGATCAGGACGGAAACCAGAAATGGAAGGTGGACATTTTGCAAAAAGGGATACAGATCAGGTAATGTGGCTGCCTTGGCCTCCTGGGTCATCGAAAACAATGCTGAAGCATAAGCACCAATTCCCATGTAACCGATATGAGAAAAGGAGAGGATACCCGAATTGCCCATGAACGTCTGCAAGCCCAAAACTAGGAGGAGATTGATGAATAACACAGTCACAATGCGATGCAGCAAAGTCCCGCCCAATAATTGGGTAAGCAAAGCCAGCAACAATAGGGGTACCAACAACAATACCAATGTTGAATTATTTTGGAACCATTTTGAAAATTGACGTTTAAGATTCATCCGACACGCTCCGATGTTGTATTCCCTCGAATTAGACCAGTTGGTCGGAATAACAGGATTAATATTACAATCAGGAACATGAAGGCTTCCCGATAATCCAGCAAATATTGGGGTAACCATAAGCTGAGAAGACTATATACTATGCCGTACAAATAACCACCCACTACTGCACCCAAAAGATTGGTCATACCTCCAATCACGCATGCCACAAAGGCAACAAGCAACGGTGCTGCACCAATAGTGGGCGTAACGGAGGCTGTCCGTGCAGTCCAAAATATAGCAACCACTCCAGCGAAGAAACCGCTGATGATAAAGGCAGCTGAAATCACCAGGTTTGCCGGTACTCCTAAAAGACGAGTCATTTTGAAGTCGTCAGCAGCTGCGCGCAGCGCAATTCCCAGTACCGTATATTTGAGCAACAAAGATAATGCTCCAAAAAGCGCTACTGCTGTGATTATGCTAAGGATGTTACGGATCGGGATGTCTGTGCCTGCAATCGCAATGCTTTGTGAAAAAAAATCTGGCAAGGGTACGGCCCGGGCCCGTGGGGAGATTATCAATAATGCTGCGTTCTGCAATAAAGTGCTTACTGCAAATGAAGTGATTAACATAGCCGTCAGAGATTTTTCTCTTACCGGTCGGAATGCAATCATTTCGGTCAAATAGCTAACCACCGCCGCTATTAGTACTGCAAAGATAGCGATTACGAACCATGGTATTGAAATAGTCAAGCCACCTAGTACATACAGGGCGTACCCGGCTATCATAAGCAACTCGCCATAGGCAAAGTTGACCAGTTTCAAGATGCCATATACAATCACCAATCCCAGAGCGAGCATGGCATATAAGCTACCTAGGCTAATGGTATTAATGAGAAAATCAATCGTAAGCAAGGGTCAATTCTCCTTCTTTAGTCTCGTTTTTGATCGCCAAGATATACCCCTTCGATATCAACCTGGCTACGGATCTGGCTGGCGCTCCCTGAGGTTTGAATGGTACCTGTATTAAGCAAGTATGCGCGATCTACAACTTCCAAGGTACGGTCGACGTTTTGCTCGACCAATAAAATAGTAACTCCTCGATTATGCAAAGTTTTGATCAGATCAAATATTTGGTCAACTATGAGTGGAGCAAGTCCTAGGGACGGTTCATCTAACATGAGAAGCTTTGGATGAGACATTAAAGCTCGGGCAATGGCCAGTTGTTGCTGCTCACCACCTGAAAGTGTTCCTCCCAATTGGTAGAAACGTTCCTTGAGAATTGGGAAAAGCGAGAAATTCTCTTCCAAATCTATAAGATATTCCTGATGGTTTCGGCGGATGAAAGCGCCTAATCGCAAGTTTTCTTCCACAGTCAGACTGGCTAAGATCGCTCTACCTTCCGGAACCAACGAAATTCCTCTACGCGCAATAGCTTCAGGTGGCTTCCCTGCAATAGACTCACCTAAAAAAGTGATCATCCCTTCTACAGGGCGAAGGATGCCAGCGATCGTGGCCAAGGTTGTACTTTTCCCAGCGCCATTGACCCCGATAAGCGCCACCATCTCGCCCTCTTTGACTTCCAAAGTGATTCCGCGCAGCGCTTTAATAGCACCGTAGCGAGCATGAATAGCTTTAAGTTCAAGCATGCTCAA
>CAIWRB010000029.1 GCA_903914955.1 uncultured Chloroflexota bacterium
CCCTGACCATCACCCCCCGGGCAGGCGGTACTGATGTTGTATTGAATGTTGATGCAGGCACATCGATCAGGCGCGATGGGGCCCCTGTTCTACTGAGCGGGTTACTGGTTGGTGATAAGGTCGAGGCAAAGTATGACAAAACGACCATGATAGCTGGCAGGATCGAGGCAAAATCTCCGCCTGTCAACCTTGAAGTGGAAGGACTGATCGCCGCCCTAGTACACTGCTAAGCTGAACATTTTAGATATATTATACTTGGCGGATGAGAACAAAATATCATATACACTTATCCAAAGAAAATCGCCAAGAACTGGAAAGTCTGATACGAAGTGGCGAATCATCGGCTCGCACACAAACCCGCGCTCGCATTTTGTTATTGACAGACGAGAGCCAGCAGAAGAACAAAGGAACGGAAGAAATCGCCTCTGCTTTAATGTGTTCTTTACCAACCATCACAAATATTCGCAAGAAATTTGTGGAAGGTGGATTAGAGAATGCACTGTATGAAAAACCACGCCCTGGAGCTATTCCGAAGATCACAGGTGAAATTGAGGCGCAATTAACGCTGTTGGCTTGTAGTGCGCCACCCGAAGGAAGATCGCGCTGGACATTGCAATTGCTGGCAGACAAACTGGTTGAATTGAAGTTGGTCGACAGCATTAGTGATGTGGCCGTGATGCATCGGCTAAAAAAAATGAACTTAAGCCTTGGCTCGTAAAATCATGGGTGATCGCCAAGCCATCGGCGCAGTTCGTGGCGAAGATGGAAGATGTGCTGGCAGTCTATGAGCGTCCGTATGATCCCAAACGCCCTCTGGTATGCGTAGATGAAACCAGCAAAACCTTGCATGACACGCCGCGTGGCACAATCCCGATTGAAGCCGGACAACCGCCACGCGAAGATTATGAATACGAACGAAAGGGAACAGCCAATATCTTTATGGCGGTTGAACCTTTGATTGGAAAACGAAAAGCTTTCGTAACCGATCAACGCACCAATCAGGACTTTGCCGAGTTATTACGTTACATGTCTGATGAAGAATATGCTGATACAGAAAAGATCGTATTGGTCACAGATAATCTCAATACACATTCTCCGGCATGTCTGTATGAACGGTTTGAGCCTGCTGAAGCCAGACGCCTGGCACAGCGCTTTGAATGGCATTACACGCCCGAACATGGTTCTTGGTTGAACATGGCTGAGATTGAATTGAGTATCCTCAGTCGGCAGTGTACCAATCGCAGGATTCCCGATAAGCAAACTCTTGCCAAAGAAGTTGCTGCTTGGGAGAGAGACCGTAACAATTTAAAGGTGCAAATCAATTGGCAATTCAAACCTGATAACGCTCGCATTAAACTCAAGCGGCTTTATCCCGTCGCAACTGTAAAATAATCAAGTTAGCAATGTACTAGCCTACTCCAACCTTGGCGCTCTGCTTGTTGGGCAGAAGCGGGAAGAGGAGGCGGAAGAGGCGTATCGGAAGGCGATCGAGAAGGACCCGAATTTGGCACAAGCCTACTACAACCTTGGCGTATTGCTGAAAGGGCAGAAGCGGGAAGTGGAGGCGGAAGAGGCGTATCGGAAGGCGATCGAGAAGGA
>CAIWRB010000030.1 GCA_903914955.1 uncultured Chloroflexota bacterium
AAAAGAACCTGAACTCCAAAAAATATAAATCAAGAAAAGAGCCTGCTCACATGAGCAGGCTCTTTTTCAACCTTCATCCTTCAACTTGTACTTACGCATTCAAATGGTAGGTGTGATATGCGTTCTCGCAGGGATTGCCCCATACGATGTGCATTTCGCGCAGAGTTAAGTCGATCACCATTGCGTTGATGGTCTTCTCACGGTCAAGCGGGTCAAGCCCTTCGATATTATGATTGCAGATCGAGTTTGGGATGTTGACATGATCTTTCTGAATGGCCTGCAAACTCTTTATGGAATGCTGCTTGCTCTTGTGCAATAAGTGTGATGCGCGGAAATAGCGCACACGTGACGATAGTAATTCTTCAGGATCTTTCTCGATCTTCTTCATTTGAGGATCAATGTAGTGATTCGTATGAACCATATATCCATCGTGCGCGTATAGGATCTCAAATTTGCGCGCAGATACTTCGATGGAGTAGATCTCGCCGCTTTCATGGACAAGCAAGTGGTTGTAGCCTGCCGCGCGGTGTTGAACAAGTGTGCGGCCAATTGCTCCGGAGATGCGTTTGGATGATAATACGGCACGCGCAACCACCAGACGCGGGATGCCAACGCGCGAGTCACTCGGGTAGACGGAGTCTATTAGTTGGCAAATGCCATAGGCGTTGAATCCCACATTGGGCAGCAGCCCGCCATAGGTCATGGCTAGAAACGGAGGTTCCTTGTCAGGTTTTGCAGAGATGACGTAGGTGTCATTCTCATCCTCAGGAATCCAATCCTCATTATGCGCGGCGAGGATGTGACCATCGGCTGTACATTCCTCGTTGACCGCCATGCTGGTACAACGCGTGAGATGCAGCGCATCGGTCGTGACCGCTTCCATTACATTGAGTACAACAATATCGTCAAACGAGACATTTGCGCCTTCGGCAATGCCGCGCATTTCATCCACATATTGCGGATACCGCTCCTCTGCGAAAGGCAGATATTTGCGAGACTGGATCTGCGCGCCCTGCCAGGTAAGTTCGAGATCGCCATATGCCGCGTCGATCAATACATGTGCGTTTGCAATGCTATTTTGAATTTGAGGCTGCATGGCTTCGCCGATCTGGCGTCCCATTTCGCGATGTGTGCCTGAAACTTCAATGAGGGGCGGCGGGGTATTATGAATGAGTGTGTTTGGTACTTCGTTCTTGAACATTTTTTCTCCGCATGAAAACCGCCCCGAGGTTCTCCTCGAGGCGGCCAGATTATATCATGCGGATTTTGGGTCGGAATTTACGAAGCGGGCGGAATTATTTCGACCTGTGGATTAGTTGCCATTTTACCGGGCGTTGAGCGTGACCCAAACATGGTCATTGTCACGCCGCCGATCGCGATGAGCGAGATCAGGAAAGATAGCAGCCATCCAAAGCAGGGGATCATTCCAACAAATCCGCCGACCAATACTAGCAGGAAAGTGCCGAAGCCGGTTGTCAGCACAGGCGCCCAAGCCTGGTGGATGGCTTTTGTGAAGCGTTCTCCAACTTCCTGACCGAGCGCGACCATACCGAACAGCCACGCCAGTGGCAGGAGTAGCACTGCGATCAGCGCCACTGGAATGAGAAGGATCGTGACAGCCATTATGACAATGGCAAGCGGAGCCACGACGAGCGTTAGCAAACCAAAACTTCCCGCCATCAGAGGCTGCCGGGTTATCGAGTCCGCGACGCGTTCCAATTGAGGCTGGAGGAAAAGTGTCAGCAACATGCCTATTAGGGCAATGGCTATTGCGCGTCCAAGAACACCCGCTATTTCCCAGAATGGATTTACGTTTATGTTGACTGCTGGAGGGTTGGAGATATCCGGGATACTGGGGATTTTGGGAATGTTTGGCACATTTGGAATATCAGGTATTGTGATCGGCGGAGAATTGTTGACAATGTTGCCGCTTACTTCCGCGCCAGGCTCCTTCTTGACTTGACCGCCGATAGTTGTGACATCGCCTTTTACGACTGCAGTCTTGGTCAATAGAAGTTGACCTCCAACCACGACAATATTGCCATTGATTTTACTGGTCACTGTCAGATTCCCTCCGACAAGGACTACATCTCCATTTACTTGTCCATCAAGGGTGAGGTTACCGCCGACCAGTACAGTATCTCCGTTCACAATAGCATCTTTTTCGATGGTGACATTACCGCCGACCACTGCCAGGCTTCCATTAAGTGTTTCATTGCTTTTCAATGTGTAATTCTGACCCAACAGGAACACATCGCCATTTGGACTTTGTGCAAAGGCATTACTGGTTGGCACAAGCAATAGTGCCAGTAAAAGAATAAAGGTTGTTAATTTTGTTTTCATGCTGAAACTCCTCGCGGGGCGCGGTTACTAAACCGCCAAATTGAAATGATCCACAAAAGGCCAAACCCAGCCAGAGCGGATACTAGAACCATCCATGCATACGGCGGGATGAACCCTGGCGCAACACGTACGAACACCGCCAACACCTCAGTTAGTGCATGCAGGGAGGTTATGGCAAATAGAAAATAACCGATGATTACCGTGATCCATTCCACAGGGGATGTGATAAAGGTGTAAAAAAATGGCGCGGTAAACCAACCGAGCAGGCCTAGCCCGCTTAATGTCAACACGAACATTCCCCAAAGTTTTTTGCGGCGTTCTGCGATCTTTTGCGCGGCGAGCCGTTGTTGGAAGCGTACCGAGAAACCAGCCGCAGGTGCGATCACATTTGCAGAACGTAGAGCCAGCCCTGTTGCAGAAAGAGCGGTGCAGTGAGTGCAGATCCGCAGGTGTGAATTAAGATCCCGCTTTTCAGTGGATGTTAGATTTTTGTCGTTCAATAGCCATTCTTCAAAAGGCTGGTGATTCATAGGGCCTCCTTTCGTTCTCGGTACGGGTTTCTTCTTCCTGCCATAAGCCCGCCAGTTCCTTGCGGGCGCGATGTAAACGGCTCTTGACTGCACTGACTGTCAGCCGTAATGCCTCGGCGATCTCTGCTTCGGAATAATCGTACCAATACCTCATGATGATCGCAGCGCGATCGGTGTTGTCCAGGTCTTTTAGCATGGATTGGATTCGGTCACGAGTCTGTCCTTGGACGGTTTCAGCCTCGGGGTCGGGAGAATCGGGGTCGGGCAATTCATACGAGTTGCCTTCGTCATCTTCCGCATCCATTGAAAACATGGAGAATTTGCGGCGGCGAAGTCTGTCGATGCAATAGTGTGCTGCGATGGAGAGCAGCCAAGTGGCAAAAGACCTTTTTTGATCATAACGATGCAAGTGTTGATAGGCGCGCAAAAAAGTTTCCTGCGCGGCATCTTCTGCCAGATCAGGCTCACCCAACATGCGATAGCACAGGTTGTAAACAGGGGTTTGATAGGTTTCGACGAGTTTGGTAAACGCCTCGTCACTGCCTTGTTTAGCCTGAGTTACCCAGGCCATTTCTTCGTTCACGCATGCTCCTTGTGTACTTTCTACCTATTCTTACGCAGAAGATGAGAGAAGGTTGCACTCAATGAGAATGACCGTCTCCTTCGGGGCCGAGAAACTGCTCCCATTTACCAAGCGACTCAGCTCTGGTAGCGAAGAAGATGGCAATAGCGGTTGTGAGCGGCACTGCCGCGATCAGTCCCAGCGAGCCAACCAGCGTCCGCACGATTTCTTCGGCGATAAAAGAAAAGTTGACCAGGTACGCATAATCTCCCTTCGCGAGGGAGAACATCAACAACATGGGCAGTGACGCGCCCGCATAAGCCAGCACAAGTGTGTTTACCGTCGCTGCAACATGATCCTGCCCAATGCGCATAGCAGAGTTGTACAGATCGCGGAATCTAAAATTTGGGTTCGCGTGATGAAGTTCAAAAACCGCCGCGGCTTGCGTAGTAACGAGATCATCCAATACACCCAGCGCGCCGATGATCATTCCGCCGAGTAATAATCCGCGCAGGTTGATCGGTGTTTCCATTACCTGCATCAGGAACATCACGTTCTCATCGCCTGTGCCGTTCAATTTTGTGAACACCACAAATAAAGCGGAGAGTGCGCCTGTTAGCAGCAAAACGATCATCATGCTAATTACTGCCGCGTGTGTTTTCAACGTCCAGCCGTAGGTGAGATAGAGAGTGACTCCCAGGAGAATGATCGAGCCGATAATGCTAACGCGCAGTGGATCTTCACCGACCAGAATATGTGGAATGATGTAGTCGATGATGATATATAAACTGAAAACTGTGCTGAGTAACGCGCGCACACCCTTCCAGCGGCTGATGAGGATGATGGCTGCTGCGAAAATCCCTGTCAACCATAATATCGGCGTCGTGCGTACGAAGTCTACAAAATATGCGTTGATCACATTCTCAGGTGTTTTGCTGATGGAGACCACAACTTTATCACCCACAGCCAGCATGTAATCATCCGACCGCACCTGACGCTTGCCATAATCAATTTCCATGATGATGCCTGCGTAATCACCTTCAAGGATATTCACGCGCACGATCTGATAGGTTTGAGTATACCCGCCCATATCAATCTGACCTTCTTCGATGATCTGCGTCACTTGAGCGCGGACCGTATCCGCGCCGAAGGTGGAAAATCCATCACCGGGTATGGTGACGTTATTGAAATAAGGCCATGCAAAAAAGACGGCAATTGCCGCCACAATGAGAATGACCTGCCATTTAAATTGTTTCATGTGACTACTCCCCACGCCTAAAGGCGGGGGCTTCCAGGGCAAAGCCCAGGCTCTCTAGTCCGAGAGCTTCAATGTTTAGCGAAGCGTTCAAATCACGATCAAGAACCAAACCGCACGAAGAACAATCATGGACACGAACTGACAAATCTTTTTGAACAACCCAACCACAGCCAGAGCATCGT
>CAIWRB010000031.1 GCA_903914955.1 uncultured Chloroflexota bacterium
ACGCTTATTGGCGTGACACAGGGCTAGAAAGTATTGCAGAACGATACAACAAACTACGTTATTCTCATTGAACCGCCGGATGCGGACCCGCATGTCCGGTGGTGTGAGAGGGGGCGGCTAATCACCGCTCCCTACTCGATTGACGAGTCATGCGCCTTCATGGTATTATTCGCCCGCTAAAAAACCAGCCGCTAACGGCTGGATTTGTTTCATAATTAACAAGGAGCAGCATATCAGCGCCAACGAATTTCGAGTAAATGAGGGTATCCGCGTCGCGGAGGTTCGCCTGATCGGGGCAGATGGCGGCAACGTCGGTGTCGTGCCGATCCGTCAGGCCTTGCAGATTGCCCGCGATGCAGAGATGGATCTTGTAGAGGTTTCTCCCGGTGCCACGCCGCCTGTTTGCCGTGTCATGGATTTCGGCAAGTTCATCTACGAAAAAGCGAAGAAGGAACGCGAAGCCAAAAAGACTCAGACCAAGATCGAGATCAAAGAGATTCGGCTACGCCCAAAGACGAACGGAGCGCATCGCGGTTTCAAAGTGGATGACGCCCGACGCTGGCTGGGTCAGGGACATAAGGTGCGCGTCACCATCAAATTCCGTGGCCGCGAAATGGATTACCCTGAGATCGCGCTGGAAGATCTGCGCGAGATCGTTCAGGACTTGATCGATGTGGCTGTCGTTGAAGTGCCGCCACAAATGGAAGGCCGCACAATGCTCGTGGTGTTGGTCCCCGCTAAAGGCGCAGTCAAAAAGAAGGAAAAGGGCGAGCAGGCCGATGTTAAGTCTGAATCGGAAGTATAGCGAAAAGAATATCCTACACATGTTGATAGTCTGCGGCAGCAAGTAGATCCGCGGTTAATTTTTTGAAAGGAGCGAAAAGCAATGCCTCGTAAACCAAAGAAGTCTGGAAAATTAAAGCTGAAGACTCACAAAGCGACATCCAAAAGATTTCGTTTAACGGGCTCCGGCACACTTGTGCGAACCAAAGGCGGCAAAAGCCATTTACGTCGCCGAACTTCGGATCGTACCAAGGCGTTATTGAGCGAAATGATCGTAGTGAAAGGTCGTAAGTTCATCAAACGCATCAAGCGTCTCGCACCAAACATGGAATAGTAGTTTCCGGTCGTTGTCAATTTTTATTTGCGGCTTTCGGGTGTATGCAACTGGTGTCGCTACTAGCGCACCGACGCCCGCGAGTTTGCAGGAGGTAAAAAAATGCGCGTAAAAGGCGGCCCGCAAGGGCATCTACGTCACAAGAAAATATTAAAGATCACGAAAGGTCAGCGCGGCTCGAAGCACTTGTTATTTAGACGTGCGAACGAAGCCATGCTCAAGAGCCTGTGGTACGCCACCCGTGATCGCCGCGTCCGCAAGCGCGATCTGCGTAAATTGTGGATCGCACGCATCAACGCCGCGGCTCGTTTGAACGGCACAACATACAGCAAGTTGGTGTCTGCGCTCAAGAAAGCGAACATCGATCTCAATCGCAAGATGCTGTCAGACATCGCAATCCGCAATCCGCAGGCATTCGCCGCGGTAGTTGCAAAAACAAAATAAAAAAATTGGTCGGGATGAAAATCCCGACCAATTTTTTTTACGGGGTAAAATCAATATATGAATACCATCTTGGTGGAAAGGATTCTTTCAACAGGCCAAACCCTGCAAATCATTCAAGGTGATATCACCACTGATGAGGTGGATGCCATTGTCAATGCGGCCAATGAATATTTACAGCATGGCGGTGGAGTGGCCTGGGCGATCGTGCGGCGCGGCGGAGAGGCCATTC
>CAIWRB010000032.1 GCA_903914955.1 uncultured Chloroflexota bacterium
CGCTATTATTATATTGGAAGGCAAATACCGTTCATTCAAATGATGGAGATCATTCTCGGGTTATGGGCATTGATCTTCCTCTGGGGCTTATGGCGTGACCAAAAACGTAGTGTATAATTCAACGGCTGAATTTTGAATAAGGAGTTTTTATGCCCACTGCTCTAATTACTGGCATTACAGGCCAGGATGGTTCGTATCTTGCGGAATTATTATTAAAAAAAGGATACCGGGTGATCGGCGTTGCGCGCCGTTCGAGTACAGTAAACACACAGCGTATCCAGAATATTTTGGATGATATCACGATCGTGCAAGGCGACCTGCAGGATCAGGGTTCCCTGCTTTCTTTTCTTGAAGAATATCAGCCCACCGAAGTGTATAACCTCGCGGCTCAATCGTTCGTGCCAACTTCCTGGAATCAGCCCGCGCTGACTGGTGATGTGACAGCCCTGGGGGTGACCCGTTTGCTGGAAGCCATTCGATTCGTGAATCCGAAGATCCGTTTTTATCAGGCCTCATCCAGTGAAATGTTCGGCAAGGTTATGGAAGTTCCCCAAAAGGAAAGCACGCCGCTCTATCCACGCAGCCCCTATGGAGTTGCGAAAGTGTACGGTCATTGGATCACTGTGAATTATCGCGAGTCATTTAATATGTTTGCGACTTCCGGTATTTTATTTAACCATGAAAGCCCGCGCCGCGGCCTGGAGTTCGTGACTCGCAAGATATCGGATGCTGTCGCAAAAATAAAACTGGGCAAAGCCAGGGAGTTACGTCTCGGCAATCTCGAGGCGCAGCGTGACTGGGGTTTTGCCGGGGATTACGTGGAAGCCATGTGGTTAATGCTCCAGCAGGAGCATCCTGATAACTATGTGATCGGCACCGGCGAAACTCATGCGGTCCGCGAGTTCTGTGAGATCGCTTTTGCGTATGTTGATCTTGATTACAAGGAATTCGTTGTGCAGGATGAAAAATTCTATCGTCCTGCTGAAGTGGAATTACTGATCTCAGACCCATCCAAAGCACGCGCGGAATTAAAATGGGAGCCATCGGTTTCGTTCAAAGAGCTGGTAATCATGATGGTGGATTCGGATCTGGTGCGATTGAAGAAAGTGTAGGCGCTTCTCTTGATGTTTGGCAGGTATGATTAAAAAAATTGATTTTATTAAAAATAGAGAGTGGCCTTCATGGGCGCCGGTAGGAATGGCGGTTCTGGGGGCGCTTCTCTATTTAATGCAGGCAGTGCTGTATGCCCATACATCAGTGCCCGGCCTGGATGAAGGTTCATATCTTTTAAAGGGGATTTTATATCTTCGCAGAGTCTACGAACCGTTCGAGCCTTATGGTCCGCTGACCAATAAAGCGCCATTTGCGTTTTTAATTCCAGGCTTTGTTCAATATATATTTGGTGCAGGCCTGCGGACAGGGCGTTTCTTTTCCGTTTTTCTGGGCATGCTTACATTGCTGGGCGTTTGGATCACAGTGCGTCGCTGGGTTGGAAAATGGATCGCGGCCGGGGCAGTCTGGGTCTTTGCCCTAAGCTCGATGGTGATCAAAACTTATTCGGTCTCGGTATCAGAAGTGATCATCGCCTGTCTGATCGCCTGGA
>CAIWRB010000033.1 GCA_903914955.1 uncultured Chloroflexota bacterium
GCACCAATTTGGCGGTAAAGATATACAAAACATACGGGGATGCTTCGCTTGAAACTGTTCAGAAGAATCCATATCAACTTGAACGTGATATTTATGGAGTGGGTTTCAAAACCGCTGACGGTATCGCTCAGGCACTTGGCTTGCCAGCTGATCATCCTTCACGCATCGAAGCGGGGATCGTTTTCGCCCTGAATGAAATGATCAATGACGGTCATGTGTACGCTCCCAGGGATTTTCTCGCGGAGCGAGCTATTGAGTTGCTTGCGGTATCCCCGAAATTGATAGCACCTGCCCTTGAACGCCTGGCACAGGATGAACGCATTCGGCCTGAGATGATTCCCTTGAATGGCAAGAGTGATGGAAAAGGTAAACAAGCAGTCACTGAATCTCTGGCAATGTACGGCACCCCCGTTATATACCTGACCCCGCTTTACTTCGGTGAGAAAGGTGTTGCCGAAAGATTACAAACTTTGGCGGGTGCGCCGTCACAGGAAAAGACGATGAACCATAGTCTCTTTCCTGTTGAGAATTTATCTGCCGAACAACAAGCCGCCGTGAATATGGCGCTGACTCATCCACTCAGTATCCTTACGGGCGGACCAGGTACGGGGAAGACCACCTGCCTGAAAATCTTGATCACAACGATCGCAGATCAGCATAAACGTTTTGCACTGGCTTCTCCGACTGGGCGAGCGGCAAAGCGTCTTTCCGAAGCAACGGGACATCCAGCCAGCACCATCCACCGTTTATTGGAATACTCTCCAGTGGAGGGATTCAAGCACAACGAAGCAAGTCCACTCGATCTGGACTTTCTGGTGGTGGACGAGGCCTCGATGCTGGATCTGCTGCTGATGAATCATCTGCTTAAAGCCGTGCGACCTGGCACGCATGTATTATTTGTGGGAGATATCGATCAACTTCCATCGGTGGGAGCTGGTGATGTGTTACGCAACATGATCAGCAGCGGAGTGGCGCCGATCACCCGCCTGAACAGTATTTTTCGTCAGGCCGCTGATTCGAAGATCATTACCAACGCTCATCTGATCAATCAGGGTAAGTTTCCAGTATTCTCAAAAGAAAACGGAGACTTCTTTCTTTTCCCTGCGGAAGATGCAACAGCCGCAGCTGACTGGATAGTGGATATTGTCTCGGAAAGAATTCCACAGAAGTTTGGCTTTGATGCGGTGCGGGATATTCAGGTGTTGTCCCCAATCTATCGCGGTCCCGCTGGGGTCATCGCATTGAATGAGCGCTTGCAGGAGAAACTCAATCCTTCAGCAAATAACAAACTCGAGCGCAAACTTTATGGGACGATCTTCCGTCTCGGTGACAAGGTGATGCAGACCCAGAACAATTACGACAAGGATGTTTACAACGGCGATATCGGTTTTGTGACTTTGATCGATGTGGTAGAACAAACACTTGTCGTCGACTTCGAAGGGCGGGCGGCAACTTATGATTGGAGCGATGCAGATCAGTTGACTCTCGCCTATGTGATTTCAATTCACAAAGCGCAGGGATCAGAATTTCCTGTGGTGGTGATGCCGATCGTGACTCAGCACTACACCATGCTGCAACGAAATCTGCTCTACACGGCCATCACACGCGCCAGAAAATTGTGTGTGTTGGCAGGCAGTCCGCGCGCGATAAGTATGGCGGTGCGGAATAACAAGGTGTCGCAGCGTTTTACTGCACTGGAATGGCGATTATCAAATAAAGGTATGAAGACTGAATCATAAAAAGATTTGAAAGGATGAAGTTTATGGGAAGCGTAATTAAAGCGAAGTGTCCATGTGGTTACGTGTCAGGTGATTTGTTTGAAGGCTGCGGTATGGCAGGTCCTGAAACGTGCCGCAACCTCGCTCGCTGTGACCACTGTCAGGAAATTGTCCTGATCCGATCCTCCAGTGTTCGGCATCGGTGTCCAAAGTGTCGACACAAAGTACAAGTCATCACCATCAATAACCAGAGGATTTTTGATTCGAAACCCGAAAAATTCGAATGTCCTCAATGCAGGAAAACCTCAATGAGGCTAAGGGAGGTCGGTCTATGGGATTAGTCGTCGGTGATTCTTCCCGTCATTGTTCCCCCGTCATCCAAAAAGAAACGAAAGCCAAGAAGATGTTGATCAGTAATATTGACGCTCTGTGACGTGATCCAACCCCTCAACTTAGAGAGGGGCAAAATTAGTGATATTTGTCACTCGGATAAATCCTGTCACAAACCCCGCCTCTGGTCTATACTTAAGCAATCAGCCCCGCAGGAGTGGAGTCCCGC
>CAIWRB010000034.1 GCA_903914955.1 uncultured Chloroflexota bacterium
GATGAACTCAAAACAAAAATATATTCTCAATAAGAGGACTGCTTCGTTTGATAAATCCCAACCAGATGAAGGCATTCAAGCAGCTATAAGTGTTCCACCCGCTGTGCTGAAAGGTTCCAATAAAATCCCGGTCACCCGGCGAATCGCCATGGTGGTCGGGATATGCTATTTCCTGCTTTCTTTTTTCATGTTTCGGAATGTAATTGCCAGTATCCCGCTTGTGCTGAGGGGCGAGGCTGTTATTAACGGAGATGAACTGGTTCCTTTCTTTAACCCAAACAGCCAGTTGATCGACCAGGCGCAAGGTAAATTCAATCAATTAACCAATGGGTACGAATTCCGCGTTCGCTACGCCATTCTGACCACATGGATGCGCTATTACAAGGTGCTGCCGTTCGCGATCCCGCTTGTCATTCCGGGCATCGCCTTCGCTGCATATCTAGTGACAGCCTGGTTCATCAGCAATATCCTGCCCCAGTACAAACCCAAACTCATTTACCAACTGACTTCCGCGCCAGTATTGGTCATGTTCCTGATCCTGGATTATTCCAAGATCGCGCACTTCTACACGCTCATTCTGGGTTTCTCTATGTTTGTCATCGCGATCGAGCTGGTGACATTTGGGATCATTTTTTCGCAAAAGAAACCCTATATTCCGATCCTATCCGCCTGCGTTCTGACCCTATTTAATCCGGCGGTTCATTACCTGGTCCTGTTCGCCCTTTACATGGCCCTGACTGTAGCTGTTTTGATATTGCTGGATGTCATCGATGCATTCAAGAATGGCACCTGGAAAATAATATATCGCCCGCTTCTCTGGTTTGCCGGAGTAAGAACATTTTTTAAAGACTGGCGCAGGATATTGGTTGAAGTTAGATTTTGGCGTTGTGTCGGGGCCTTCATCATTCTGGCTGTGTTCACACTCGCGCCGTATTATGTGCTCGTCAAGGTTTACTTTCTGCGCGGGGTGGGGAATCTTTCTGAAACTGTCCCGGCGGATTACTACTTTATTCAGGACGCATCCATCCCATTACCGCATCTGCTGACCCTCGACATGGCAGGCATCATGGATAAGCAGCTGACTGGTGATTACCTCGCCAAAGACCCGCGCTGGCCCAATCTCATTTACACGATCATCATGTTCCTTCCGCTTATATTTAAACGGGTGCGAAATGATATTTTTAATACAACGCCCCTGCGGGCTTTTTTCACCATAGCCTACACAACAACGATTTTTTCAATTTGGGCTACGCTGGGATATTCTGACCCGGCATGGTTCCCAACATTTCACCGTGTATTTGAAATCACAAGTCAGTACGCCAGCAGCACGCATACCTTCGTTGGTGATCTTGTAGTTCAACTGCTTGGCACCATCATTCAGGTGTTGCGCTTCCCGCATCGGTTTGAATTTCTTATGTTCATGATGGCTTGTGTCCTGATCCCCACAGGTGTCATCTGGTTGTATCAAACATGGGTTGAGCAAGGAGTTGCAGAGATTTGGAGGATATTCACAGGCAGGTTCTCAAATGACAAAAACACAAAACCGGGTCCCGTTCAGACTGGAAATCCAAGAGAACCTCATTGGAGTACTCCGATCATTGTGGTCGCGCTCGTTCTTGTTCCGATATTTTCAAATTCGACCTACCGCCTTGTTTTCTTTTCCGGTGATTTTCATAAATTCCTGACGCCGTATCCAATTGGGCCGCTTAAAGAAGTCAAGGAAGCCTTGCTGCAGCTGCCTCCCGGAAAAGTTGTGGTGCTTCCTCCGACAGAGACTGCCAAGTCAGTCATGGACATCAATGGGGTGGAGCATAAGTTCATCGATAAATTTTATATTTACTACCTTGACCTGCCAAGTTATTATTATGGCCTGACTGGAGACTCGGATAACAAGCATGAGTTCTTTTTATTGCTGCGCGCCATGTATTACCAGCAGCCCTGGTGGGTAAATATCATGCGCGATCTTAACCTGCGGTATATTGTGATCAATAAAAGCTTGATGGCCAACAAGGTGGGGGGACAAGAATATTTACGCGAGGTGGAGAACATTCTGATCCCTGAACTGGACAGTAAGAGTGCATATGTTCAGAAGCTTTTGGAAAACGAAAGTTTTGTATTGTATGAGTTTACCGATCTGCCCACTGCAGAACGCGTACCGTTATACCTCGATGTCAGCTGGAACACATTCATCCAGATCCTTTCATCGAACCTTGAGCTCACAAGGTATTACGATCTGCGTTACCCGATGGTGTCGGGGGATCTGGATACCTATGATAGCCTGACCCTGGTCACCAGTGACGCCCATGCTTCAGCGCTTGACCTATATAAGAAGCACACCTCGAAGCAGTACTTTACACCGAACAGTACCATTCTGCCTTTTACACCTGACCTGATTTCCAGTTCATATTATCTTTCCCCCATGTTCAGACTTTTCCAATTTTTCTCGGATAGCAAATACAACCGCCTGAACATGATCACTCCCGGATTATGGGGAACCATTCAGGGAGGTTTTATTGGAGTGCCCCGAGCGACCACCTTCCGTATCGATGTGACCTTCCCTGCCGAGGGGGATTATCACCTGCTCATGCGAGGTGCGGCCTCAGCGGCGGATATGCTGGTCACCTCAAAATTATTTCCCGAGCCGCTATCCATGGTGTTTGCTTCCTCCCCGCAGAATCTGGCTTTCTACGACAAGAAACTTGTGTTCTCCTCAGCCCGAATCCCAATGGATATGAGCAGCTATTCGCTTGATGAAATTGGAAAATTGATCCCATCGGATGTTGTCGTTGTCAACAATGAATATCAATATTTTGACCTTGGCACGGTCACAGCGAACAAGGAAAAATATCCGATATATTTCAAAAAATTAAATGACGCACCCATCCTGGTAGAGGGAATTTTGATTATTCCGGAAAATGAATATAAGACCCTGACACTCCCAACAAATGTTAATGTTATTCCACAAAACGAGTTGTGCTGTGGGTCGGTCATCAATCAGGGGCGCAAGCCGTAAACTATATATAAAATACGTTGATCGCACAATCAGATCTTCTACCTTTCAGGGTGAATGAAAAATTTTGAAAAGGATCGCTTGCTGGAATAAATTGAGTTGAAATACCGCGAATTATAATTATAAAAATATTTGTTACCTTCCCCACCTTTAAAAAGCCGCATTGCTCTTTTGAAAGGCTCTGTACTGATATATCCATCAGACATATAATCAAGCCAGTTCTAATGAAAAAAAGAAATGTTCGTATACTGATCTCAGCGGGTGGACTGGTTCTCATTGCAGTCATCATCTTTTTTGCATTGCAGTCTTTGCTGGCGCCCAGCCAGCCCGTTACAACTTACACCGTCCCTTATACTCAGAATTTTGACGAAGTTAATTTAAAACGTTGGTTTTTGGATTCTGGTGTATGGACCATTCGTGAGGGCGCCCTCCTTCAAACAGTTGGCGGGGACACTGCGGGTCAGCTGTTCATTCCACTCGAAGTACCCGAAGACCAACCGTATCACGCCAGCGTCTATATCACACTAAAAAAAGACAGCAAAAATGTGGGGTTGTCCTTCAATGCGCAATACTCTAGCCTGACCGGAAAACAACACCGCGTTTATATCAGCCGAATTAATCCTGAATCCCTCCAACTTGTGGCGGGTTACATTGACGAGACGGGGGCATTCGTCACACAAGCCCAGGTCCCACTCACTGTCAATACAACCGAATTCCGCCTCGACCTGTATGTGTTCAGCAATACTTACCTGATCCAGGTTAATGGGCAACGCCTGATCGAAAATCGCCCGCTCTTTTATAAAAACGGAATGGTCGGGTTTTATGCTCTCGGTCCTGTGATCTTTGATACCTATAAATTTACTGCCGCACAAAATCAGAATCCCGGCGATATGGTGTACACCAGCGACTTTGACCATGATCCCGGGGGTGCGGGTTGGGTGCCGATCAGCGGGGTCTGGCAGATCGTATCACAACAAATGGTGCAAAGCGATCCCGCGGTTATCGATGCAGCAATCAGCTACGAAGCAAGTACCTTTGAAAATTACACCATCCAGTCCACGTTCAATCATCTCAGCGGGCAAGGGGCGGGTTTGCTATTCAACATGCCATCCCCATACCAGATCAACGGCGCTCAGCTCGTGCGATACTCCGATGAAACCGATTCTCTGATCTGGGGTTATTATGATGCCCAGGGTGCCTTTACCCGCCAGGGTTTTATCAATATCCCGCCAGCAGCCAATGATGCGCACACGCTTCAAATATTTTCAGGGGATAAAAGCTACGATATATTTCTTGATAACGCAATGCAGGCGCGGGATGTCCCGCTGCTAAGCATACAAGGGTCGGTAGGTTTGACCACATCCCGTAGTTCGGCAGCCTTCACTTCTGTGGAGGTCTTTCCGCTGTTCGGATCGACAACGGTTGGGGCTGAAACTCTCATGCCGCCGGGCGTCGGTCCCCTCACACCTGAGCTCGCTCCGCCGGTTACCGATCCTGCCCCGATTGCCACCCTGGCTTTTTCAACTCCGATCACAGTCGACAGTCAGGGTATATCTTCAGGCGGCAGTGCCCCATATCGTGGTGTGTTCGATGGGGCGATCTCTGACTCGGGCTGGGTGATATTGAAAGGGGACTGGGCATTTGCGAACGGAAATTTTGTTCAGTCAAAAGTGGACGGGTTCGATTTTTCTGCGGTTTACACAAGATCCCCTTTTCGCAACTTTAGCATGCAGGTGGGGCTGACTCACAATCAGGGCAGTGGTGGTGGACTGCTCTTCAACATGCCCTACACCGATCGATTAATCGGCGCATCTATGGTGCGCTATTCTGACAACCGTGATAACGCCATCATTTGGGGATACTTCGATGCGAATGGGGTTTACCAAAATCAGGGCTATGCCGATGTCCCGCATGCAGGTACAGACCGGCACACGATCCGGATCATCAGCGGGGATACATCTTATAGTCTTTATGTGGATGAAAGACTTATCATTCAATCTGTTCCGTTCGGAGGTGGGCAAAATTTCGGATATTTTGGCCTTCTGATCTCCCGTGCAAGTGCGGTCTATGATGAAGTCAGCGTGGATGGAGTTGGAGCACTTTTCAAGGGTACGTATACCAATATGGATGGTTTCACTGACCAGCGTTTGGTCAGCGGCAACTGGCAGATCGCCAATAATAAAGTACAGCAGACCGTCCCCGACCCTGCGGATTACATATGGAATACCGGCGTGCAAGCTTCGCAATATACAATTACAGCGAAGATCACTTTGTCCGACGCAACCGATGCCGGTGCGGGCTTCATCATTCACATGTCGGAGCGTGGTACAAAGAATAATGCCTATATTGTACGGTTGAAAGACGGGGGCCAGGCCATCTGGTGGGGCTCCACGGATAATAATGGAATATTTATTGGACAGGGATCAGCGCTTGTACCTGCCCCGGCAAAAACCCTGGTTTTAAAAACAGTTATCAATCTGGATAAGATGGCTTTATTCATCAACGATGTTCAAATTGTTGCCGATGTTCCACTTCCCGCGCAGGATGGCTGGATCGGATTGTTATCCTATGGCGGGCCAGTGGTATTTGAGGATATCAAACTGGAAGTTGAAAAATGAAAAAAATTCCC
>CAIWRB010000035.1 GCA_903914955.1 uncultured Chloroflexota bacterium
ATTTCAAGTTTTGAAGGCCAAAACTGCTCCAAATTTGCCAGAAAATGGCCTTGACATACGCCCAAAAACCTTAACTTGTAAGTGATGTCGTAAGTGGTCTACTTTGGGAACTGTGGCGAGCGTGCAATGAGTTTTATCAAATTGCATGGGGCACGGGTGAATGGCTGGGGGAATTCTCGCGCACTTGGGGAGTCTTGTATTACGCTTTTGTCCTTTTTTGCATTGTACTCCTGGTGCTTTATTCTTTCTATATCTGGAAAGAGCAGGTATTTCAAAAATATATTGAACGGTTTGTTGTATGGCGCAGAAATTCGGGGAATTTTCGATGGTTACTCTGGCTTGTCATTTTTATTGCCCCAGTTTTTTTCTTTCAGTTTACGCCCTGGGGGGTGGTCCTGCAAAAGTTTTACATCCGTATTCTTGTTTGGATCATTGTCGTCTGCCTGCTTGCGGTCCTTGCCACGAATGATGATCGTCTTGCGGGTTGGAAGCAGTTTTTATCCATGCTTATCCTCACCTCCAGCCTTTTTTCTGTTACCGCCTCACTAAAGTTGGTCAATGATTACCCGTTTTCGCAGGGCTGGTCCGAAGGGAACCGCTTATGGGATTATTCCGTTCTGTTTGGCCGTGATCGATATATTTATCCCCAGGAAAGATCCATACCAGTTCTTCTTGATTTCGGGCGCCAATTTATTGGGGGATTGCCGTTTCTGATTCCCGATATCACGATTCCCACGGCTAGATTTTGGGTGGCATTTACCCAGATCATTCCATACCTCCTGCTTGGGCTTGCCTCATTCCGCATGGCCGCCAGGGATAAATTGTCATGGCTGCTTCTCACGCTTTGGACATTCCTTTTTCTCAAACAAGGCCCGATCCATCCGCCATTGGTTATTTGCTCAGTTCTTGTAGCTTTGGCATGGCGGTCGCCATTGTGGTATGCCATACCCTTGCTAATTGGCGCAGGATATTTTGCACAGGCTAGCCGATTTCCGTGGATTTTTGCCCCCGCCATGTGGATCTTTATGTTGGAAATTACATCCGTTTCCCTTCGGGATCGCAGAACAGCCATTCCAGTTTTGAAACGTGCTCTTCTTTTGGCAGCACTGGGAATCTTTGGCGGAGTATATTTGTCCGGTGTATTGGCAAGATCGCAAAGTTTGATTCAACCAGTGCGTACCCCTGTGGTTGTGTCTGCCCCGGCGGTCACTCCAACGCTCCCGGTTGCCGTGGACGTGAATCCTGTGCCCGAGCCTGTTGTCAGTTCGAAGAGTACGTATCCCCCTATAATTGGTTTCGTGATCGATAAGCTGACGATTCAACCGCTTCTTTGGTATCGTTTACTGCCAAATTCCACCTATGGGATGGGTATCCTGTTTGCGCTTCTTCTTGCTGTGGGTCCGCTGGTGCTTGTTCTATTCGCATTATCGGCTAAGAAGATCTGGCGGCTCGATCTTTTGCAGAAGCTTTCGCTAGTGCTTCCCTTTCTCGCGTTCTTGATGGTAGGGTTGGTGGTGAGCACGAAGATCGGTGGTGGCGGCGACCTTCACAATATGGATATGTTCCTGATCGGCCTGCTGTTTATTGGAGTGATCGCCTGGGATAAAGGGGCAGGCGAATGGCTTTTGGATGGTTCAGTGATTCCATTTGTGATCAAGGGTGTGATCGTCTTGTTAATTGTGAATTCGGCCATCGGACCGTTTCAGGAAATCCGATCCTTTAATTTTGGTCAAGATACAGTCTGGCTGAAAACGCTCACAGATGTTCCCCGTGAAAGGGATCTGGAAATGCTGCCATCACAACAG
>CAIWRB010000036.1 GCA_903914955.1 uncultured Chloroflexota bacterium
CTTGCTCGTAAAGCAACCCGACCAAGCCTGAAAGCCACAAAACACCTAAATTGACAAATTTGCGCTTGAAAACTGGTATCTTGACAGGATTTTCAATTCCTTAACTTGTGACTGATGGTCTAACCCGTGAATAATTATTACTGATGCGAACAGAGTATGGCAATTGACTTGTTCAGCAGTTGAACTGTGAATTAAGCCTACGGATTGAACATCATGCTGGTAGGTAGTGCTAATTCTCTCAAAGATATTCAGGGTGAGGTGTTGGAGATCACGGCCGAGTTTCAAATTGCCAAAACTTTAAACTGCTTTAGCTTCATGTCCGCGTTAGCATGAACGAGCAAATAACCATAAATTATTCGTTCGAAGATGAAAATTTGAGTTTAGATTGTATCCATTCCTGTGAAGTGACATTCCATAATGCCTTCGCGGATGTTTATTTTGAGCAGCTGATGCCGAGTAATAAATGATCTGCTTGCACATCTTTGTCGTCTGTCATTGGTTGATGTCTTTGCCAATCACGAGCTCGTTCTCATGGGTTGTATTTTTCCGCCCCGTAATGCAATGGGGTGGAATTTTTCACATCTAAGACCTGCAAAATAAGGAGACCTAACCGCTGCGCCATCAGATGTGTACCTTGTGAACCAATTTAAAATAAAAACCGCAAGTTCACATCCCAGGTCTGTCAGGTTGGTAAAACATGAAAAACAATTCTTCTCCTCTCTACGGCGGTATCGAAGGCGGCGGTACAAAATTTATGTGCGCGGTCGGCACAGGTCCGAACAATGTTCAAGCGGAGGTGTGCTTTCAAACAACTTCCCCTGAAGAGACAATGGCTCAGGTTGTTGACTTTTTCAAACATCAGGAATCTGCCTTTGGCAAACTAGCTTCCGTTGGATTTGGCTCCTTCGGCCCGCTCGACCCGAATCCTGATTCGCCCACCTATGGATACATCCTCCCGACGCCAAAGCCAGGCTGGACGAACGCAAATGTCGTTGGCATGCTGCGAAACCATTTTGATATCCCCATCATCTTCGATACGGATGTGAATGCAGCCGCTCTCGGCGAATGGCAATGGGGTAAGGGCCAGGGATTAGGTACCTTCATCTATCTCACGGTTGGGACGGGGATTGGCGGCGGTGCGTATGTGGAAGGTAAATTGCTGCACGGACTCGTCCACCCGGAAATGGGTCATATCTCGCTTCCGCATGACAAAAGCAAAGACCCGTTCGAAGGCGTTTGTCCATTTCATGGGGATTGTCTCGAAGGCCTTGCCTCGGGTCTGTCCATTGAAAAACGCTGGGGGCGCGCCGGTACTTCACTGGAGGTAGACCACCCAGCATGGGATCTCGAAGCCGAATATATTGCAAGCGCTCTGGCTACATTTTCCTACACCATCTCTCCCGAAAGAATCATCATCGGCGGCGGCGTTGGGCAGCTGCCGCACCTGCTCCCGCGAATCCAACAGCGGACACAGAAACTGATCAATGGCTACATCAAGTCCGCAGCAATTCTTGAAAACATTGAAACCTATATCACCCACCCAGGTCTTGGAAATCGTTCAGGCGTGCTTGGCGCATTAGCATTAGCCAAACAGGCAACCCGGACAGCTAAAAAAATCCATAAAGCGAGAAGACATTATGTTGGAAAGAGAAATACAACGAACCCTTAAACGCATTTTCCCACGTCTTGAAGAGCGGTTGAAGAAACAGATCAAAGCCAACCCGCAAAGCTGGAAGATCTTTTCAACGCGGCTGCAAAAACATTTTCCCAAACTCTTCAAGTTGTATTTCGATATCTATCATGACCAGTATGATTTCTTTTTTCATCTGGAGGACCTGCTCACCACCCTTGCAACTTCATGGTTTGCAAGACCCGCCGATCTGCGCGAACTGGACGATGCCCGGGAGAAAGATCCACTTTGGTTTCAGTCGAACCAGATGCTGGGTGGAGTCTGCTACGTGGATCTTTTCGCAAATGACCTCGAAGGCGTGAAATCCAAGATCCCATATTTCAAGGAACTCGGCCTCACCTATCTTCATCTCATGCCGCTCTTCAAAGCACCCGAAGGCGAGAACGATGGCGGCTATGCCGTCAGCAGTTATCGCGATGTGCATCCGCCACTTGGCACGATGGAGCAGCTTGCGTCGCTCGCGGGCGAATTTCGTCAGGCAGGCATCAGCCTCGTTGTGGACTTGGTTTTCAATCACACCTCTGATGAACACCTTTGGGCGGAACGCGCCAAAGCGGGCGACGATGAATACGCGGATTTCTACCGCATCTTTCCCAGCCGGGAATTGCCCGATCGCTACGAGCATAATCTCAGGGAAATATTCCCCGAAGAACACGCTGGAGCATTTACCTTTTTTTCAGACCTGTTCAAAGAAGGCGGCTGGGTGTGGACAACCTTCCACAGCTATCAATGGGATTTGAATTACGCCAACCCCGCAGTCTTCAACCGCATGGCGGAAGAAATGCTCTTCCTTGCCAATCAGGGTGTCGAAGTGCTGCGCCTCGATGCCGTTGCATTTATATGGAAGCAGCTCGGTACTGGTTGTGAGAACCTGCCCGAAGCACACACGTTGATCCAGGCATTCAACGCCGTGGCGCAAATCGCATCGCCTACATTGCTTTTCAAATCCGAGGCTATCGTGCATCCTGACGATGTGGTGAAGTACATCTCGCCTGAGGAATGTCAGCTTTCCTACAATCCGCTCATCATGGCGCTCTTGTGGAATTCCCTCGCCACGCGCAAAGTGCATCTGCTTTCACAGGCTTTGGCGACCAGATTCAAAATTAAATCAGGAACAGCGTGGGTCAATTATGTGCGCGTCCATGATGATATTGGCTGGACATTCTCCGATGAAGATGCTGCCCTGTTGGGCATGAACAGCAATGATCATCGCCGCTTCCTTAACGAGTTCTATCGCGGCAGATTTGACGGCAGCTTTTCACGCGGACTTCCCTTTCAGGAAAACCCCGTCACTGGCGATTGCCGTATCAGCGGAACCTGCGCATCATTGGCTGGACTTGAGAAGGCCTTGAAAGAAGAAGGCGAAAAGGAGGTAGAATTCGCCATCCGCCGTATTCACTTGTTGTATGGAACTGTCTTCACTATCGGTGGCATCCCACTTATCTATCTCGGTGACGAGATCGGCACGCTTAACGATTACACATACCGCGATGACCCCGCCCACGAAAGAGACAGCCGCTGGGTGCATCGTCCGCGGGCAGATTGGGAGAAATACAAAAAACGGAATGACGTGAGCACTGTCGAAGGAAGAGTCTTTCAAGGGTTGAACCAATTGGTCGACCTGCGTAAACAGCACAATGTTTTCGCAGGAGGCGAATTGGAGATCATTCAGACCGAGAATGAACATGTTCTAGGCTTCACCCGCATCCATGCTGGCAAACGCGCTGTCATATTTGCAAATTTTTCAGAAGTCACACAAAACATCCACCAGCATATTTTTGAACAATATTCAGTTTATTCAAAAAACCAGCTACACGGGCTTAGCAAAATATCACCTCAAAGTGAAATAACCATTGAACCTTTAGACTTTTTGGTTTTTGGATGATCGAATTTAGGAAAACACCCCGGTCACAAGCAGCAAAATATAATTTGCACTTGTTCGTTTATTCCCTTTAGCAGCCGGTTTTGTCTAGAATTTGATGCGTTCTTGTACCCAACGAAGGAATTTTTCTGTCGAGCTGCTCCTAGGAAATTATGCTAGTAGCCAGCGCAGGTTCACGGCTCACCTCTTTGATGCTATTATCCTATTCGCCCCATATTTATAAACTTGAAAAAACCATGGTTGCCCAACGCGCCATCTTACATGATGTCTGCCCGAAGTAAATATATGCGTATCGAAAATTAATCAACAGTGTTTTAAATTTCGAACGTAGTAGGTTTATGATCCCTTCGCTAATTTTAGGCAATGTGGGATGGAGTTTTAAGAGTATCTTGGCCGTGTACGCTTATTCAATCAGTTTGGATCAGTACCTCACAATCGTGCATTCTGTAGTGCCATGGGTGCTACATCATATTATTCATTACCAAGGAGAATGAACATGAAGAGAAGTATATGTATGTTTATGGCCAGCGCGATCATATTGAGTATCTTGCTGACATCTTGTGGCGGTGCTTCGCAGGCAGCGACAACTATCAAGATTGGTGCCACTCTATGTCTAACCGGCATTCAAGCGCCTTTGGATGAACCCGCCTTGAAAGGCGCGCAACTTGCTGTGGATGAGATCAATAAGAAGGGTGGCGTACTAGGCAAGAAGCTTGAGCTTATCAACCTGGACGGAAAAAGCGACCCTGTGACCGTCGGAAATAATGCGGTACAACTTGTCCAGGAAGGCGTAGTGGCAATCATTGCTCCTAGCGACTTTGACTTTGGCGGACCTGCCAGCCGAGAAGCTCAAAAAGCCGGGATAGTGGGTATTTCTCCTGCTGCTTCTTCCCCGCTTTATGGATCGAAATCCCTGGGTGATAAACAGTTTACAATGTCAATGTGGAATACCACTATGGGTGCGGCTGCTGCCCAAGACGCGAGCGATCAGGGTTGGAAAAATGCATATGTAGTAACGGATGATTTCATCCAGTACACTAAGGATTTGGGCGAATATTTCACCAAAGCTTGGGAGAATGGGGGTGGCACAGTTGTGTACCAGGAGAAATACACTCAGGGCGCGGGTGATTTCTCGGCTCAGCTTGCTCGTATGAAAGCCTTGCCCACACAGCCTGATTTCTACTACATTTCCTCTTACATGCCGGATCTGGGTCTGATTATCCGCACAATGCGTGAGGCTGGAATTAACGCACCTATCATGGGAGGAGACTCGTACGATGACCCTGGCCTGTTTCAGGCCCTTGGCCCGCAGTACGGAAATGATATTATCTTTGCCACCCATACTTGGGTCTCGCCCGATACCTCCCCACAAATGGCCGAGTTCTTGAAGGCTTATGAAGCCAAGTTCGGCGGCCCGCCTGAGGCTATGTGGGCTGCAACCGGTTGGGATGTTGTCAACATTCTAGTGGGCGCTATGCAGAAGGCTGGCTCTACCGATGGTGCAGCAATGGCCAAAGCTATGGAAGACAACTCTTGGGATTTGTTGACAGGCAAGCTGACATGGGAGAACGCTGCCAAGGGTCATGAGACCCATAAGCAGGCAGCCATGGTTAAGCTGGCAAGTGGAAAGCCCGAATTCATTGGCTGGCTATTACCCACCAGCCAACCTGCACCATAAGTAATCTGCCGGTTGTAATAATAAAAAACTGCAATCCTAACTTATCTGCCTTGCGCAGATAGCCCGCTCATCCGGAGTTGAGTTAATAAATTTCGAAAAGTGTTATTTTGCCCCCGTCCTGAAAGGCGGGGGTAAAATAAAGTTTGGGAATTTTCATGGGTCAGGAAGGTGAAAATATTCCCCAATTATAAATTGTTATATGGAGTGCATTTATGTCCATTTCTCCAGGTTCGTCCCAGATTCAAGAACGCCTGGTCATTAAAGATGTTACCAAACGTTTTGCAGGATTGGCTGCCCTTCAGAACGTCAGTTTAGAGCTACAACAAGGGGAGATTCTCGGTTTGATCGGTCCTAACGGATCTGGAAAAACCACATTAATTAATGTAGTCACCGGCTTGTTGCCTTCGGATGGCGGTAGGATTTCGGTGGGTAAAACTGAGATTACCAATAAGCCCCCTCATATTGTGGCTCATACAGGTGTTTCTCGAACTTTTCAGACGATCCGCCTTTTTCGCGAACTAACCGTTTATGAAAATGTATTGGTTGCAGCGCTAAGTGTGGGATTTTCCCGCCGACAGGCTCGTGATACAGCTGGTCAAGTTCTATTTGAGATGGGTATTTCAAATTGGAGCGAAGCCCTGGCCGGTGAGTTGCCATATGGTCTGGAACGAAGAGTAGAAGTGACAAGAGCCTTGGCAATGAAACCAAAATTTCTTTTGCTCGATGAACCGGCAGCAGGCCTGAACGAGGAAGAGAGCGATCAGCTTATGGAAATTTTACGTCCTATCCCCTTGGCGCGGAATCTGGGTATATTAATAGTTGAACATGATATGCGTTTGATCATGCGATTATGCAACCGGCTCCATGTTTTGAACTACGGTCAAACTATTGGAGTTGGTAAACCCGATGAAGTTCGTAAGATTCCGGAAGTTATTCACGCTTACTTAGGCAAATCTCAAAGAGGAGGTTGAGCATGCTTGAACTTA
>CAIWRB010000037.1 GCA_903914955.1 uncultured Chloroflexota bacterium
GATGATTTCAAGGCGACGATGCGTATTTTATTTGATCGCCATCTGGGACAGTGGAACTATAGAGCAGTGCCTTTGTTCCCAGCAATAAGGTAAGTTATTTTTCAGCCATTACTTATTGCAAATCCATCCAACTACCCACAGATTTTTCAAAACCTTCGTTTGAATATTCAGCGATCTGTGTAATCTTGAAAACTCCTTCGATTATTTCAGATAATGTCTAAAACATTCGTGTACAATAAGGGCAAGTCATTTACGGAGAAGTCAAAAAATGCGCATCGCGATCATCTCGGATATCCACGGCAATTACACAGCCCTACAAGCCGTTCTTGCGGATATGAAAACACAAAATGTAGACAAGATCGTTTGTCTTGGTGATATCGTTACCCTTGGCCCGCAGCCCAAAGAAGTGCTGGCTGCATTGCGGGAATTGAACGGCATTCTGATCAGAGGAAATCATGACTCTGCAATACTTGACCCGGAGCGAGCCGTCGATTTTGAGATCACCGAACATCTGATCCCTGACTTGTACTGGTGCAGGGAAAAATTAACGATGTCCGATCTAAATTTCATTAAAGCATTCGAATCCAATCATGAATTCGTTTTGCCAAACGGCGTCACCATTCTTTTCTTCCACGGGTCACCCCTCTCAAGCACGGATATCATTCAAGCGACCACAGAACCCACTCTGCTTGATAAGTATTTTGAATCACAAAAAGCGACTGTTTTTATCGGGGGACATTCACATGTTCAAATGTACCGCCGCTACGGTGAGAAACTCATCTTAAATTCCGGCAGTGTTGGAAACGCATTCGAATTCACCTACTCTGCAGGGAATGCACCCAGTCTGCTGCCGTGGGCAGAATATACGATCCTCGGCCAGAGCGGGAACACACTGGATGTAGATCTGCGACGCGTCTATTTTGATACAACCGAATTGCTTAAACTGGTTTCCGAAAGTGATTTACCCGGCAGCGCCTGGTGGCTAAGACAATACAAGATGCATGAATAAACTGATCATCCTTATCGGCCCAAGCGGGGTTGGAAAGACCACACTCGCGCGCGCTTTATGTGCGAAGCAGGATTTCGCGATTGCCTACGAACAGCACAACGAAAGACCATTCCAAACGCTCTTCAAGCAGGACGTAAAATACGCGCTCGCGAATCAATTGGATTATTTACTATTCCGCGCAGAGCAGGAAAACGAATTACGAAATCATGATATGCCCGCATTAATGGATGGCGGTCTCGATCTGGATTTTCACGGATTCACCCGCCTCTTCCGCCTGCGTGGATGGCTGGGCGATGAGGAATTCAAGCTGTGTCAACGCTTCTATTCTCTAACCCGCAGACTGCTGCCGCCTCCAGATTTGATCATCGCCTTGAGCGCTTCAGCAAAAACCATCAGCGACAGGCTTGCCGCTCGAAACAGGATCAACATCGCGTCGAGTGACGACTCGCAAACTGTGAGCAGATTCATGAACGAGTGGCTGGAATCTATTTCAGAAGAAAAGATCATCAGGCTCGACATCACCCAGGAAAATATCAACTACACCGACAGTGTGCCCTTCATCCTTGAAAAAATTAGATCATGATCCACTTACGTTCCATCGCACAAAAAGAGACGAATGAAAAAGAGGGGTTTCCATTCAACGTTCCAGTCATTCGCGCTTTAAAGGAGATCGAGTTCCACGCGCCTGTGACTTTTTTCGTTGGAGAAAATGGATCAGGCAAATCCACGTTGATGGAAACCATCGCGTGCGCGGCAGTCTCGGTGACAGTTGGAAGCGAGAGCGTCAAAACAGACCCGTCGCTGGCGCATGTGCGCAGGCTTGCTCAACAACTGCGCCTCACATGGACAAAACGCACGCACAAAGGATTCTTTTTGCGCGCGGAGGATTTCTTCGGCTATGCCAAACAAATGGCGCGCACTCGTCTGGAATTGGAAGATGATATAAAAAAAGTGGACCGTGATTATACAGGGCGTTCAAAACTTGCCAAAGATCTAGCAAAGCTGCCGCACGCGAACGAACTCCATGCGATCAAGAATCGCTACGGTGAAGGATTGGACACCCGCTCGCATGGTGAAAGTTTTCTGGCTTTATTCCAATCGCGTTTTATTCCGGGAGGATTCTATCTTTTGGATGAACCCGAAGCACCGCTCTCACCCATTCGTCAACTCGCATTTCTTTCTGCGCTCAAACAAATGGTTGCGCAAGATTCGCAGTTCATCATCGCCACGCACTCACCTATCATCATGGCGTTCCCGGACGCTGAAATATTATGTTTTGACGGTGGGCAAATCCGCGGAGTGAACTATGATGCGTTGGAGCATGTCACGTTGACAAGAGAATTTCTGAAGGATCCCGAAGCCTATCTGAGATATTTGTAGATCGTGAGCCTCCCATGCACGACGCTTCAAAAGTAATATATTTTATTCCCAACTCATCTTATCCACATGAATAACAGAACCATCTCCCACATTATTAATCCACAGCTCGTCATCGAAGGCGCGGGTGTTTTATTAAGGCGCTCCGTTTCTCCGCGTGCGAGCAACGAATACGATCCCTTCCTGCTCTTCGATCATTTCGCGTTCAACAATCCACAGGAAGGTCCCATTCGCGGATTCCCCATGCACCCGCATCGCGGTATTGAAACCGTCACATACATGCTGGATGGCTCCGTCAATCACCGCGACAGCCTCGGCAACGCAGGCGTCATCGGCGCTGGCGATGTCCAATGGATGACATCCGGGCGCGGTATCATGCACGAGGAAATGCCGCGGCGCGGTGAAAGCGGAAACATCTACGGCTTTCAACTTTGGGTCAACCTGCCAGCCGCACAAAAAATGGATCAACCGCGCTATCAGGAAGTAAATTCTTCATCCATTCCCATTATCAAAAAGGGTGGAGCCACCATTCGGCTTGTGGCTGGAGAATTGGACGGGGTCAACGGCCCTGTGACAGAGATCGCGGCCGCGCCTCTTTACATGGAGGTGAAGTTGGCTCCTGCTTCGAAATTCATTTATCCCATTCCAAGCGGCCACACCACACTGGCTTATGTCTTCGAAGGCGCAGCGGAGTTTGGCGGTCAGATCGTAGAATCCGTCAGCATGGTGGTCTTCAACGATGACGGCGGCCAGATCGAAGTCACAAGCAATGCCGCAGGCGAAGGCGTACAGTTCATGCTCATCTCCGGCGCACCTTTCAAGGAACCGATCGTCCCCTACGGGCCATTCGTCATGAACACGGCTGAAGAAATTCAACAGGCGATTCAAGATTTAAGAAATGGTACATTCGTCAAGTAAGTTATTTTTAACTGCGGTCAAAGAGATCACCAGATATAATCTGATGATCTCTTTTTCTTATAAAGACACCAGTTTGTTGACTGGCACATACGGAGCCGTTATGACACATACACAAATACTGTACGGTGATCGATTTGGAAAGCAAGGCGAATTACGGGTTGGATGTTCAGCGACGATCTTCGATGAAAATCGCGGGAAAATTTTACTCACCAAACGCACTGACAACGGACGCTGGTGCCTGCCCGGAGGCCGTATGGAATCAGGCGAGTCTGCGGCTGAAGCGTGTGAAAGAGAAGTATGGGAGGAAACTGGCCTGAGAGTGCGCGTGAAGCGCTTGATCGGCGTCTACAGCGATCCCGATCAACTGGTGATTTATCCCGACGGAAATAAAGTATTTCTCGTGGTTTTAGGTTTCGAAGTGGAGGTCATTGACGGTGTGTTGGGGCTGAGCGACGAAACAACAGATGTTGGATATTTCACTCTCGCCGAAATGGAATCCATGGCAATGCACGGAAATCACAAAAGCCGGGTGGAAGATGCCCTGCTCGGTGGAGAAACTTTGATCAGATAATATTTATCCTTCAACTTTATATTTGCTTCCACCATACGCCCGTACACTCAGGCACGATCACCCAATTATTTTTTTTAATCTTATCAGCCATCTCATCGCCAAAAAAGTAACCTGCGATTTCCAAAGATTGTTCGATGGAATCAAACTTGTAATCGGTGCGGATCCATTTATTCTGGAATCCGACTTTATCCAGCCATGAATAAAAATCCTTGAGATGTTCCAACATGATGGGCGACTCATTCCCCGTGCCCAATGATTCAAACAGGACAACATGACTATTGGGTCTTAGGACGCGCTTCATTTCATCCAGCCATTTGAATAATTCAGTTCGCCACGAAGTTGGATTCCAAACAGCAAGATAACTGACACTCCAGCCGGAGACCACCAGGTCCGCGCTGTGCGATCGGATCGGCAAGACGCGATGATCGGCTACACAAATCACGCTATTCTTTAGATCAAATTTGATCAATTTATTTCTTGTTATCCGCAGCATATTCGGCGATAGATCAAACGCACGCATCGACTTAACGCGCGGAGCCAGCATCCCTGCCAAACGGCCTGTCCCTGCGCCGAGATCGAGCACGTCCAAACCATCCGCGTTTACGATCTCATCCAAAGCGCGCGGAATGTTTGATCGATGATCTTCACGAGAAACCAGCGCTTCGTATTGTTCTGCTTCGGTTTGATAAATTTGTTCCTGAGAAGGCATCCCAAATCCTTTTTGAGTTTGATATACTCCATAAATCATAACACTGAAAACAGGGTAAACCTTATGCCGCTATCCACATCTGCACAAAAGATACAAGACTTGCTCAACTCGATCGGATTGAACTACACAGTCATCGAACATGCCGAGTCTACACGCACCGCCCAGGAAGCCGCAGATCGCGCAGGTTGTGAATTGGGACAGATCGTCAAGTCGCTTATTTTTCGCGGAAAAGTCAGCGGCAAACCGATCTTGGTATTAACCAGCGGCTCAAATCGGGTGGACGAAAAACGAATCAGCGGATATGCGGGGGAAACAATCAGCCGCGCAGATGCCGATTTCGTGCGCGCAATCACCGGCTACGCGATAGGCGGAGTTCCTCCCATTGGACATGCTGAAAAAATGGAAACCTATCTCGATGAAGATCTTCAACAATACCTGGTCGTCTGGGCGGCGGCTGGAACTCCCAACGCCATCTTTGAATTAACTCCCACAGACCTGCAAAAAATAACAGGCGGAACTAACCTGCGGGTGAAATAAATTTGAGTTTTAGATTTGTAGTAACGCTGTCCCTGTGACGGAGTTTTAATATTCAAATTTTCATCAAAGGAGTTATACATGGAAAAATATTTTGACCTGGTCTATCAGGGAACGCCTTTTAAACTCTTCGGTGCAGCGCATCTAATTGCGCTCACAATCATCACCCTCTGTTGTTTTTCATATTTATACTTTCGCAAAATATGGGGTGAGAAGGAAAGGAATATTGTACGCTGGGTATTTGCAATTGCAATTGTTGTAAATGAATCAGCGCTGCACGTCTGGTCTTTGTATTGGGGAATCTGGGATATTCAAACGATGCTCCCGCTTCATATGTGCGCAGTCTTGATCTGGCTATCCTCGTACATGCTCGTTACAAAAAATTATTCGATCTATGAATTCGTTTACTTCATGGGAATCGGCGGAGCCATGCAGGCGGTACTCACTCCTGCAGACGCAGCCGCATACAACTTCCCGCATTTCCGCATCATGCAAACCTTCATCGCGCACGGGCTGTTGATCAACATCGCCATCTACATGACGGTCGTCGAAGGATTCCGCCCGACCCTGCAATCCTTCAAACGTGTCTTTATTTGGACGAATATCTACATGGTTGTAATCTTCTTTATCAACCTTGCCATCGGCAGCAATTATCTTTTCGTCGCACATAAACCAGAATTCCCCACCCTGCTGGATATGCTGGCTCCATGGCCGTGGTATATCCTTGAAGCTGAAGCCGTTGCGTTCGCGATCTTCTTCCTGCTTTATGTTCCATTCCTGATCAAAGATTGGCGCGCAAAAAAGATGATTAAAGTTGGAAAAAAATACTCGTAAGGCCCTCCTACACCCAGGCTATATTATTTTATTACGCACTATCCTTTTTTATCGTAAAGTCCGATCTGAAACAAAGGAGAGTTTATGAACACAAAAGCAAAAGATGAATCGCGTCCAATGACCGAGGAAGCGGATTTTCTACAGATCAAATCCATTGACCATGTCCACTTTTATGTGGGCAACGCCAAACAAGCCATGTATTACTGGTGGAAGGCCTTTGGATTTAAACCCGTCGCATACTCAGGGCTTGAAACAGGCAATCGCGAATTTGCGTCCTATGTTCTTGAATCTGGAAATGCGCGCTTTGTGGTTTCTGCGCCATACAGTCCATCCAGCCCGCTCGCGTCACATCACATGCTGCATGGTGACGGCGTCAAGATCATCGCCATGGAAGTGGATGATGTGGAAACAGCCTGGCAGGCCACCACTTCCCGTGGCGGTAAATCGGCTTGGAGTCCGCGTGAAGAGCGGGATGATTTCGGTGTCTATCGCACCTCCGCAATTTATACCTACGGCGAGACACAACACGTTTTTGTAGACCGATCTAATTACAAAGGAGTCTTTGCGCCCACCTACCGCCCCATCAAAGACAACGGAACTCAATCCGCCGGGCTGGCCGCTGTGGATCACATCGTCGGCAATGTACAGCTTGGTAAAATGAATCAGTGGGTCAACTTTTATCATCAGGTGCTGGGATTCCGTCAACTGATGCATTTTGATGATAAGGATATTTCAACAGAATATTCCGCACTCATGTCGAAGGTCATGCAAAATGGAAATGGACGTGTAAAATTTCCGATCAATGAACCAGCGGAAGGAAAACGCAAGAGTCAGATCGAAGAGTATCTCGATTACTATCTCACACCCGGTGCCCAGCACATCGCCATTATCACCGGTGATATTCTCGACAGCGTTGAACAGCTCCGAATGAACGGCGTTGAATTCCTGCGCGTGCCGGATGCTTATTACGAAACCCTGCCAGACCGCATTGGCAATATCAAGGAAGACTACAAAGACATCCGGGAACTCGGCATTCTTGTAGACAAAGACGATGAAGGCTACCTTTTGCAGATTTTCACCAAACCCATTCAAGACCGCCCGACCATGTTCGTTGAGATTATCCAAAGACACGGCGCACAAGGATTCGGAAAAGGGAATTTCAAAGCCTTGTTCGAATCTCTGGAACTGGAACAGGAACGGCGCGGGAATTTATAATAGGTACAGGTTGGATAATTTTTGATATTTGACTCTAACTTATGATCTTCGCCACGATCAGCACGCTTCGCTCGCCGCCTCAACCTGCTCTTGTTTCAAATGGCAGAGTCTACCCGCTGCCATTTGCCGACATGCGCGCCGTCATCCAGGCTGGCGTGGATAAAATTAAAATTTCAGAAACATCATTCGCAATGGATGAGGTGAAATTTCACGCGCCGCTTCGCCCAACAACACTCCGAGATGCGTACGCATTTGAACAGCATGTAAAAACCGCCAATCAAAACCGCGGACGTGAAGTGCCGGAGGAATGGTATAAATTTCCAGTTTTCTATTACACCAATCCGAACAGCATCTTCGGGCCGGGTGATAAAATTCCATATCCACATTTCACAAACGCCCTGGACTATGAATTGGAAATCGCTATCGTGATCGGCAAGGCTGGCATCAACATCAAAGCCGAAGATGCGCCTGATTATATTTTTGGATACACAATCTTCAACGACTGGTCAGCCAGGGATATTCAACGCGAGGAAATGAAAGTTGGTTTGGGGCCTGCCAAGGGAAAAGATTTCGCCTCGTCTTTAGGACCGGTCATCGTGACGAGCGAAGCGCTTGCAGATAGATCAGTAAACCGGCCGGGCGTGTACGATCTCAATATGTCCGCAAAAGTTAACGGTATTGAAATGTCCAGAGGAAATTTTAAAGATATATTCTGGTCATTCGGTGAGATCATCGCGAGGGCATCAGACACATCGGAATTACAGGTGGGGGATGTGATCGGGTCGGGAACGGTCGGAACGGGCTGTTTATTGGAATTAACCAGGACGCAAGGCCCATGGCTGAACGAAGGCGATGTTGTGGAGCTTGAAATTGAAAGGATTGGTATTTTGAAAAATATCATCGGAGGGAAGAAAAAATGAAAGGAAGTTTTTTGGCATTTGCGGCAACCTTGGTGCTTGCCACGCTGGCATGTGGATTAAGCAATCAAGCACCAAACACTCCACTGGACCCCAGTGGATTAGGCACAATCGTCGCCGCAACTTTCCAGGCATTAACACCCGCAGAAGCAGCCAGCCCGACCGTTGCAACAGAAACGCCTCCCACTGCAAATTCCCAAACAAACGGAATTGAGATTAGTTTTGACAATGTCAGTTTTGTTATTCCCGATGGACTGGCCAACGGCGGATCAAGTGAAAAAGTCCCAGCAGTTAGCGCGGAAACCGGAGCACCGTGGGAGGTTGGACCGGCTTATATGAAGATTACGCTCAGCTCTTATCCATTGCAGGGAACGATGTGGAAGCCTGAAATCCGCGTTTACCCTGTGGACGAATTCCGTCAGATCGACTCAATCGTGGGCGACAGGATGAATGAAATAACATCCATCGTATCCAACCCGAGCGGCCCGCTGCCGAAGAATTTACCATTCCTGCCTTTCATCAACGCCGCCCAGGCATTTTATGGGCAAATGCAAGTGGTAAATTTTAATAAAGGATCTGGAATTCGATATCTCACACAATTTGATCAGGCGCCACTACCGATCAATAATCAGGAAATGTTCTATACTTTCCAGGGCTTAAGTAAAGATGGAAAGTATTTCATTTCCGTCACTCTTCCTCTAAGCGTTGCATTCCTGCCAGCAGACGGATCTCAAAACTCCCCCACGCCAGCTGATGGAATCCAAATGGATTGGAATAATTATGAAAACTTCCCGGTCTACCTGAACGCTGTCACGCAAAAAATATCCAGCACTGACCCAAGTGTGTTTTCTCCCTCTCTGCCAAAACTGGATGGACTGATACAATCCATCGTTATCAATTCGCCATAAAAAAATCTTGATCACAAATAAATGTACCAACAACTAAAACATATTTGGAGGCGCTAATGAGAAAAATGGCTTCACACGATGAAGAGGTATACAGCAGTGATGTGTTCCGCGTCCTGGCGGATTATGAAATTTCCCGTTCGGCGCGATATCCCAATCCGTTGGGATTGCTCCATATTGAAATGACACCGATTGCCTCGAACGAGAATGCTCTGCGAGCTGCTCCAGGTATTTTCAAATCTGCCCTCAATGCACATCTCCGTTCAGTCGATATAACATCCGCTGCAGGAAGTGAATACAGAATACTGCTGCCCTCAACTAATTTAATAGGCACCCAAACTGTTTGCGATAGATTGATCTCGGTATTCAAGAATAAATTTGAAACCGAATTTGGCACGGTTGCCTTTTCCATTCACATCGGAGCCACCAGTCACAATGGCGGTCCAGCTCTTACCTCCGAAAGCCTTTTCCTATATGCTGAAATGGCTCTCCAGGAATCCAAGCTCAAAGGGTCAAATACCTACGTACTTTCCTAACAGAGTCGAATTACTTTAATTTTGGAGGAGATCACATGCGCCAGGCTAATCCTGCACATTTTATTCTGATTACATTTTTACTTGTCACAAGTTGCAAAAGTGGAATTTCAAATCCTCCACCACTGATTGAACAGATTCAAACTCCCGTAGTGACAGAATCCACAGCATTGCCTGATATCAAAACCGAGAATATGTTCTCGTTTGATGAAATGAACATCTCGGCCGGGTTTAATTTTCCAGACAGATTTTCACAGGGAACCATTACAATTGCCGAAGTTGTCGCCAAGAGCGACGAACCTGCCGCTCCATACGAACCAGCATATCCTCAACACGCGCGCATCCTCCTTACTAATTCAATCAACACCTCCGAAAGGGGAATTCGAATCTTCCGCGCTGACGAAATAAACGCAGTCGACCCTCGCATATTTGATAGCTTGAAGGCTGTGCTTGCAGGTCAGATTGATCAGCGTACTGACTTTCCACGCCTCGCTGGCGCAGGCCGAGTGATCGATGCGCAAGCTGCTCCGCTGTCATTTCAAAATGGCAACGGATATCGATATCTTATCTTTAAAAAATTTGATGCATCCGGTTTGAACGACACATCCATGACCTACATGTATCAGGGACTGACAAACGACGGACATTACATAGTCAGCTTTCTATCAAGCGTGAATGCTCCTTTTCTTGCAGACCTGGCTACCGGCCAGATTTTCACTACGGACGAAGAAACGACCAATTACATAAAACTTGTCAACGAGCGCTTGAATGCGGCCGATCCCACTCAATTCGATCCGCCCCTAACGGCGCTGGATGAACTAAGTGCCTCCATTATGGTCATTCAAAAATAAGGAGAGGCGATGCCTTTTTATCATAAGCTTGGCGCCATTCCCCACAAACGTCATATCCAATTCAAAAAGCAGGATGGAAAACTTTATCGTGAAGAAGTCATGGGGTTGGAAGGCTTCTCTTCGATCCAATCCATTCTCTATCACCACTTCCTGCCGCCCCGTATAAAGACAACTGAAGACATCGGCCCCGCCAAACCTGACTATGTGGATTATGGCCCGATCCGTCACCGCGCCTTCAAAACGGATCAGACTCCGCTCGGGATTGATCCTGTTTCCGCGCGGATTCCACTGCTCGGCAACAGCGATGTCATCCTGGGTGTATCCCGTTCCAAAAACAGCATGGACTATTTCTACCGCAACTCACAAGCCTATGAAACCTGGTTCGTGCATGAAGGCAGCGGAATGCTCAAATCTCAATTTGGGAATTTGCCGTTTCGCAAAGGTGATTACATTGTGATTCCCTTTGGTGTGACATGGCAAATGAAATTAAGCGAGGAATGTAAATTCTTCACCATTGAAAACCCGAGTCAAATAGAACCACCCAAACGCTACCGCAATGATTATGGTCAACTCCTGGAACACTCGCCGTACTGCGAGCGTGACATTCGAGTCCCGCAGGAATTGGAAACTCACACGGAACGCGGCGAGTTCGAAGTCCGCATCAAGGTGCGCGACAGATTATCCCGCCATATTTTGGACTATCATCCACATGATGTGGTCGGCTGGGACGGATATCTCTATCCATGGATATTCAATATCGAAGATTTTGAACCGATCACCGGCCGCCTGCACATGCCGCCGCCCATCCATCAAACTTTTGACGGGCATAATTTTGTGGTGTGTTCTTTCGTGCCGCGGCTATTTGATTACCATCCAGAAGGCATTCCCGCGCCGTACAACCATTCGAACATTCAATCGGATGAGGTTCTTTATTACGCTGAAGGAAACTTCATGAGCCGAAAAGGTATTGACCGCAGCGATATCAGCCTGCATCCGTTTGGCTTGTCTCACGGTCCACACCCCGGCATGACAGAAGCCAGCATCGGCAAACTGGAAACAAAAGAACTGGCTGTGATGGTGGATACGTTCCATCCATTAAATCTGACAAGGCAAGCCGTTGAAGTTGAAAAACCTGGGTATATGTCCACCTGGCTGGAAGGCGATGGCGAATAAATTCGCCCCCCTGGAAAATTGAATTATGGAAATCAACCCGACAACTATTTCGTACCAATCCGTTTACAAGATCATGACCGGTTCGATTCTTCCGCGACCGATCGGTTGGATCTCGTCGATCGACAGCAATGGACACCCAAATCTCGCTCCCTTTTCCTTCTTCAACGCGGTCTGTTCCAACCCACCGACTGTCTTATTCTGTTCATCCATTCGCGGATCGGACGGAAAAACAAAAGACACGTTGAACAACGTCCGCGCGACAAATGAATTCGTTGTGAATATCGTAACAGAAGAATTGCTGCAAGCCATGAACGCTTCATCCATTGAAGCGCCGCCGGACTTCGATGAATTTAATTACGCAGGCTTAACTCTCTCTCCCTCGGTGAGGATAAAACCACCGCGCATAAAAGAAAGCCCCATACATTACGAATGTAAGGTAAAACAGATCATTGAAATAAGCGATCAGCCGGGTGGAGCTTCCATTGTGATCGGCAGCATCGTCCACATCCATGTGGATGATGGAATCATGTTTGGGAATGATAAAATCAATTTGACGGCGCTTAAACCCATCGGTCGTCTGATGGGAAGCGGTTATTGTCGCGTCACTGATATCATAGAAATCGAACGGCCAAATAATATTATCGGAGGGAAGAAGTGAGAAAATCCATTTTTGGATATCTGCTTGCGGCGGGTTTGATCCTAACCTCATGCAATCTTCCAGAGGACAAAGCCACATCACAGGAAGGGATAATGACCGCCGCCGCAATGACCGTTCAATCTGCACTCACCACGCCTCAAGCTATCCCAACTTCAAGCACCGCTATCATCATTGTTGAAGGCGCAACGCAAGCGCTTGGCACTCCGATCGTTCCAGCTTCAGCAACGCCATCCTCCCTTTCAACGCCAATGGTCAGCGTTGGAGATGTGATCAACTGCCGAAGCGGTCCGAACAAATCCTATAAAGTGGTTACACAATTAATACCCGGCACACAAACCCAGATCATCGGATTTCTGCCTCCAAATTATTGGCTGATCAATTCACAATTGGGCGAATGCTGGTTATCCGGTGAATTTGCCACACCGTCAGGAAATTTTGCAGCTATTCCAACTGTCACAGCACCACCCACGCCGGAAGGAAACAAACCAGAAGCGCCATCCTTTCCAAAAAACGGCTGGACATTTTACTGCTACGGTCCAGGGTCGGCGGATATAACTTTGACATGGAATGACAAAGCAAATAACGAAAGTGGCTATCGGGTCTTTCGAAACAGTGAACTTGTAATTGAAATGCCTGCCAATTCTACTAATTTTAGCGAGACGATAGCTTTGAATACAGGTCAGACTGTGGCCTATCAAATCCAGGCATATAACCAGATCGGCGAGACGATGAGTTCCGTGGCGAGTATTACTTGTCCATAAAAAGAGACCCAAAATAATTCCCCTGATTATAAAAAATTCCCGATGTCTTAAGACATCGGGAATTCGCATTATGTTTCGAGTTGCTCTTTTGCTTTCTTGGTTTGCCTGCCGCGTTCATCTGTTGACAAAATGCGTTTTCGAATTCGGTATGACTCAGGTGTAATTTCAAGCAATTCATCGTCAGAGAGATATTCGATCGCTTCATCGAGAGACATTTGTCGGGGCGGTACTAGGCGGATTTCCATGTCACCGCCGGATGCGCGCATATTCGTCAGATGTTTCTTTTTGCAGACGTTGACAGACAGATCGCCGCCGCGTGCGTTCTCGCCGATCACCATGCCTTCATAAACAGCAACGCCGGGACCTGTAAATAACTGTCCACGATCTTCCGCGGTCTTAAGTGCATAAGCAGTAGTTGTGCCGGCTTCCCAGGCGACGATAGATCCTTTCGTACGCGACGACATCGGTCCGGCCAATTCATCGTACCCATTAAAGATCGTATGCATCACCCCTTCACCACGCGTGGAAGTAAGGAATTGATAACGGAATCCCAGCAAGCCGCGTGTTGGAACGATGTACACAATGCGTGTCATGCCCTGACCCGCATCCTGCATATCCATCATTTTTCCGCGTCTGCTCCCAAGCATTTCCACGACAACGCCGACAGTTTCATTGCTGGTCTCAACATGCACTTCTTCATAGGGTTCAAGCAACGCACCATCATCTGCTTTGTGATAAATAACTTCGGGGCGTGACACCTGAAATTCATATCCTTCACGGCGCATGGTTTCGATGAGAATTCCCAAATGTAATTCGCCGCGGCCAGAGACTAAAAAGTTCTCAGCAGAATCAGTTTCATCCACTCGCAAAGAAACATTGGTACGAAGTTCTTCAAATAAGCGTTCGCGCAATTTACGTGATGTGCCCCACGTGCCTTCCTTGCCGGTGAAAGGAGAAGTGTTCACGCCAAAGGTCATGCGGACAGTTGGCTCTTCCACTTTGATGGTTGGCAACGCAATCGGATTGGCAGGATCAGCGAGTGTTTCACCGATGGCAATTCCTTCAAGACCAGCCAGTGAAATAATATCGCCCGCGATCACTTCATCAATATCAACTTTATTTAAACCTTTAAATGTGTATAAATACCGCGCGCTTTCAGGAAGGATGGTTCCATCCAGTTTCATGCGCGCCAGTTTTTGTCCGGCTTTGATCGTACCTGCGAAGACGCGACCGATGGCGGTCACGCCGCGATAATCATCATAACCAAGCATGGTGACGAGTAATTGCAGAGGCGCTTCAGGATCCACTTTGGGAGCGGGGATATGCTTGAGGATCACGTCAAATAAAGGCTGGAGATCATCTCCGAGGTCAGGAGTAAATCCCGCTTTCCCAGCTGTCGCTTGAGCATAGACGACGGGAAAATCCGCCTGGTCTTCAGTGGCGCCCAGTTCGATGAAAAGGTCAAAAGTTTCATTGAGCACGCGCGCGGGCTCGGCATCTTTGCGATCTACTTTGTTGATCACCACGATGGCTTTATGGCCCATCGAAAGTGCTTTCTTTAATACGAAACGGGTCTGAGGCATTGGGCCTTCTGCGGCATCCACCAACAAAAGAACTCCGTCCACCATGTTCATGACGCGTTCCACTTCTCCACCGAAATCGGCATGGCCGGGTGTATCCACAATATTGATCTTGATGGGTTTTTTCGTGACAGGGTCAATCAGCGAAATGGCGGTGTTCTTGGCGAGAATGGTAATGCCGCGCTCGCGTTCAAGATCATTTGAATCCATAACACGTTCTTCGACGTGTTGATGTTCGCGGAAAGTGTGAGATTGGCCAAGCAAGCCATCCACAAGTGTGGTCTTGCCATGATCGACGTGCGCGATAATGGCGATGTTACGAAGGTCAGTTCTTTCGATTAGCATATTGTTCCTTAGGTAGTGGCAAAACGGAGGGAGAACGGATCATGACTAAGCATCGTCCCGTTGCACTCTCAGACTGATACACCATGATATTACACACAAAAACCCCCGACGGGAAAGCCGAGGGCTTGAAGTCAGTGGTTCGGCGTGCAGGATGTATATTATCAGATAGTAACGGTTTTGGGTAGGGCGAAGCGAAAAAAAAACAGAATAATCCAATAATATATCGTGCACCATTTAACTATAATTTTCAGAACGCACTTTGAATTGATATGGCGATCTTACATAAGTTTTCAAGCCCCCTTGCTTGGCATTCAGCCAGAAATTATAGAAATCAATTCCAATGCCAATTCCTAGTGGATGGTGGAAAGCAAGGCTCACAAAACTGGTTATCATATCCATGTTCCGAACGATGGCGGGGTTCCGCAATTTCCTTTATCAGCAGCCTTCGTCTGGACATGCTGGACGACTGAAAACAAGAGTGTATAATAAAAATTAAGTAAGTAATTTATAAGGGAAATTTATCTTCTTGAATTATCATGTCCATTCTCCATTGATTTGCCGCTTCTCAGGCAAGACGAAAATTTTTTTGATCTATTCTCTGAATTCGGAAAATTATGCAGCGGAGCCTGCGTCAAAGTTAAATGTTGATCTGCTCCCCTCACTAATGGTTCGATGAGAGGATGAGATTCGCAGAAACCGAAATTTGGAGTCGGGGTACCGGATCGGGAAACCAAATCCCAATTCGCAAATATCGAACAAGGAGGCTTTATGACAGTAACAGCAGTTATCGGTTCGCAATGGGGTGATGAGGGAAAAGGCAAGGCGGTGGATTTTCTAGCTGGGAGCATGGATTACGTGGCGCGTTTCAATGGCGGGAACAATGCCGGACACACCGTGATCAATGAGTATGGCACATTCAAGATCCATTTAGTACCTTCAGGAATTTTCGCGCAAAATACAACCGGCCTGATCGGGGGCGGCGTCGTGATCGATCCGCAAGTCTTGATCGATGAAATTGAGATGCTCAATAAGGCCGGCATTGGCGTAGATGGCAGGCTGTGGGTTTCACCACGCTCGCATTTGATCATGCCATATCATAAGATTTTGGATGGACTCTACGAGGAAGCTAAAGGCGCTGGCGCGACAGGAACGACACGGCGCGGCATTGGGCCGGTGTTTGCAGACAAGGTCAGCTACAACGGAATCCGCTGGACAGATTTTACAAGCAACATTTTCGAACAACAACTGCAAATCCAGCTGCAATTGAAGAATAAAATAATTATCGCATTAGGCGGCGAAGCATTGAAGTATGAAGAAGTGCGCAATACCTACCGTGATTATTATTCGAAATTAAAGCCATATCTCAAGGAATTATTTTCGTTGGTGCAGGATGGCTTGAAAGCGGGCAAAAACTTTTTGCTCGAACAGGCGATGGGCACATTTCTGGATACCGATTGGGGCACATATCCGTTCGTGACTGCTTCGACAACCATTCCATCTGCCGCCTCGGCCGGGCTGGGAATTCCACCACGCTACATCACCAACGTGATCGGTGTGACAAAAGCCTACACCACCCGCGTCGGAGGAGGTCCGCTGCCAACCGAAATCAATGATACTGATAGTAAAGTCTACAAAAAATTTGGCGAGGTCGCCGCCACCACGGGACGCGTTCGCAGAGTCGGCTGGCTGGATCTTGAAATCGTGCGCACCGCTGTCGACCTAAGCGGCGTCACCGAACTATGCCTGACCAAGTTAGATACCCTCAGCGGACTGGAAGAAATTCAAGTTTGCGTGGGATATAAATTAAACGGAAATAATATCCGCTACGCTGATGTGGATGCGTACGGTTTGGGCAGCGTGGAATTGACCTATAAAAAAGTCAAAGGCTGGCAGCAGGATATCAGTCAGGTGCGGACATTTGAAGAATTACCACAAACAGCCAAAAACTATGTGACGATGATCGAAGAATCAGCGGGCGCGCCCGTCAATTGGATCGGAGTCGGCCCTGAGAGGGAAGCGACGATCAGAAGATAGCTTTCAGGTTTATAATCCAAAGATCCTTGTTGATGATATATTCGTGAGTAGAATTGCTGAAATTCACACTTAGTCCGAATCGGTTTTTATTATCTGAACGAGTACACGGATGATGAAGCCGTCCAAAATGGATTGACATCTACAATATCGAGGATGGAATCCTGACAGGCAAAATAAGAAAAACTCAGTCGAAGGAAAATTAATTCACCACGTGACAGTCATCCGCTTCGCAAAGATGACTGTCACGTTATTAAACACAAGGTGGTCAAACAAAACATGGAACTTTATTTTATCCGTCACGGACAATCGGTCAACAACGCAGGCTCGAATAACCCCGAGTACAAGGAACATCCAGATCCATATTTGACAGAGATGGGAATTGAACAGGCGAAATATCTTGCAAAATATCTCAAGGAAAAACAACACATCACCAACGACAGGGTTTGGAATAACCAAAACCAATATGGATTTGGCTTCACCCACATCTACACCAGCCTGATGGAACGCGCTGTGGCAACTGCCGCGCCAACTGTCCGTGCATTAGAGACTGTCCCATTTTCTTCGTGGGTTGACATCCACGAAGAAGGCGGCATCTATGCCCGAACAGATGAAGATAAATTCAGCGGCCTTCCAGGAAAACCGCGTTCCTTCTTTGAGAAAAATTTCCCCGAGTTAGAACTCCCAAACAATTTGGATGAATCAGGCTGGTGGAATCGTCCATTTGAAAGCGATGAGGAATGCCAGCCCCGCGCGGATAATGTCTTCGCCGAACTGATCGCCCGGCACTCTGACAGGCAAGGTCAGCCCGAAGAACGCATCGCCATCGTCAGTCACGGTGGATTTTTCGTGCGGCTGGTTTCATCCATGTTAAAACTTCCCTGGCGTCAGGCAGCGTTTGATATGAAATCATGGTTCCTGCTTAACAATAGCTCGATCAGCCGCTTTGATATTCGCGATGGCGAGATCATGATTTCTTATATCAATAACACCAGCCACTTGCCC
>CAIWRB010000038.1 GCA_903914955.1 uncultured Chloroflexota bacterium
ATACTCGCCGGTGCGTACCACAGCCTGCGCGTTAGAAGTCATTTCCTTGAAAATAAGGTGAGTTTCAAATTCCATTGGTACACCGGGTAAAAGTTTTTTGACTGCTTTTAGAAATTGCGGATTGTGCTTCTTCACTTCCTCGGCGAGAATAACCTTTTCAACCTGCATTTCTTCCAAAATGACCTTGAGTGTTTCTACAGCTCCTGGCACACCTTTGGTCAATGCCAAATCAATGCGCTCGGTTTCTGGAGGAATAGGCAATCCCGCATCGGCCACAACCAATGTTTGCATGTGACCGAGTGTAGCGATGACATACGATAATTCCGAGTTCAATAATGTTGTTTTTTTCATTTCTGACCTCCAAGAAATTCTTTTATTTCTTTGCGCATCGGCAGGGAAGGTTGTGCGCCATATCTTGTAACTGAAATTGCGGCTGCAGCGTTTCCCAACTGGACGGATTGCTCGACGCTCATGCCTTCCGCCAGGCCTGTTGCGAATGCGCCTACAAAAGCATCGCCTGCTGCCACAGTATCAATGGCTATCACTGGATACGCCGGGATTTGCCTGCGTCCATCGGCAGTGACAACCAGAACACCTTTTTCACCAAGTGTGATGATCAGGTTTTTCACTCCCATCGCAAGCAATTGATCTATCGCAGATTCAAGAGTCTCCGCACCAACTACTTGCATGGCTTCACGTTCATTGGGAATGAAGTAATCGATCATTGATAATAATTTCGCATCGAGGCGTTGGGCTGGTGCGGGGTTCAAAACAATCTTCAACTTGTGTTGCGCGGCCAAAGACACTGCTTCGCTGACAGTTTCCAGCGGACTCTCGAGTTGCGTGATCATTACATCAGCATTGGCAAAGGCAGCTTTGGCTGTGATCAAGTCCTGGGGAGTCAATGCAAGATTTGCTCCCGATGCGACGACAATGGTATTTTGTCCTAAAGCATCCACTGTGATCAGTGCAATTCCTGTGGCTTCATTTTTGTCTACTGTTACATACTGAATATTGATTCCATCTTCGGCTGCTCTGGCACGTAATTCGTCTCCAAATCCATCCTGTCCAACACGGCCGATCATTGTCACCGCTGCGCCCATGCGTGCCGCCGCTACTGCCTGATTGGCTCCTTTTCCGCCGGGAAATGTTGTAAACTTTCCGCCCAAAATTGTTTCACCAATTTGCGGGTGACGTGCAACGTTGACCACAAGATCCATATTCAAACTGCCAACAACGAGAAGTTTTCCCTGCATTAAGACCTCGTGGAACTTTCGCGAATGATCAATTGGGTGGATAGTATATTGTGACGGGGCGGTAATGAATGATCGCCCATCCGTTCAAAAATTAGTTTTACCGCCAGTTGACCAATTTCCTGTTTGGGTTGAGCAACAGTGGTCAGTGAAGGGGTGGTGTAGGATGCCAGTTCAATATCATCAAAACCGACAATGGCTATATCTTCAGGCACATTCAGCCCAAGCTGGGCGACGGCGCGCAATGCGCCAATTGCCATCATGTCATTGCATACGAATATGGCAGTTGGGCGCGGGGTTCTTTGTAGAAGTTGTAAGGCAGCCGAATATCCTGAAGGCGCATGAAAATCACCGCGTACCAACAAGGAGTCTTCGATGTGAATTCCAGCCTGCCGATGTGCCTCACGGTAGCCTGTAACACGCTCCGCGCTGGGGGTAATGTTAGATGGTCCTGTAATGCAGCCAATGATTTGATGTCCGAGTGAGAGCAGATGTTGTGTGGCTAGAAAACCACCCTGATGATTTTCAGTTGTGACTGTATCTAATTCGAGGTTACCCATGTCGCGGTCGACAACAACGAGGGGTATTCCGTTTTGGATAATCGCTGAAATTGATTCGCGGTTTTCCCCCGCTCCTACGAAGATGATGCCGTCTAACTGTTTGTTCTCGAGCACTTCTGTATACAAGTGCTCTTTATCTTCGTCATTCTCGGTATTGCAAAGAATAACACTATACCCACGCGCAAACGCCGCTGATTCAATTGCATGGCCAACCTCGGCAAAAAATGGATTGGCGCTATCTGGCAAAATCAAACCGAGCGTATGTGTTTCGCCCCGTCGTAAGGAACGCGCCAGCGCATTGGGCCGATAGTTCAACTCACGCATGGCCGAATTTACACGTTCGCGCACGTCTTCGGAAACGAAACGTGTATTATTCAGAACATGTGAGACGCTGGTGGGGGATACTCCGGCTTTTTTTGCAACTTCACGAATAGTAGTCATGGTTTCAATTCCGCGCAACGGTTTGCGCAATCGTTTTTCTACAGTATAGCGTTATTTTGGAACCGAGTCAATAGTTCTGGTTTGCACAATAAATTTATGGGGATTGAACAAAA
>CAIWRB010000039.1 GCA_903914955.1 uncultured Chloroflexota bacterium
TGAAAACCTACAGAACCTGTCATCAACTATTCTAAAGAAGGAAACAATCGTCCCAGGCGCATGGTACGGAGGTATTGTGAAGGTGGATTTACCTGAAGTAGTGGAACAACCCCAAGAAATTAAGCTTGTTGTAAATGTAGCAGGGGAACATCATGAGTTTAAATTCACGCAGGCAAAAGTAGCAGGCAAATAAAATGCCTAACAATCCCATGCATGGGGGGCGATGGAATTGCTCTTTTCGATAACTTGAAATATTGGTCTCAAAAAACGGTCGTTTGATGAGACAAGGAAAAGGGGAGCGAAACACCCCTCTTTTCGGGCCCTTTTTGTCTTATAAAACCATATCGCATTTCTATATTTCAGTAATCCGTTAAAATAGGTGCTTTTTAAGATTAGCAAGGGAATTTATGGAAGGACGACTGATCGGTTATGCCCGGGTCTCAACTTCAGCCCAGGAACTGAACCTGCAGCTTGATGCACTTAAACAGGCTGGCTGTAAAAAACAGCATATCTTTACCGACCAGATAAGCGGGGCGAAAGCTGAACGGCCGGGTCTTGCCTCTACTCCTTTGTTCAGTGGATCCGAAAATCCCATGATATTCCTAAACCGAAAGGAACCCCTCGGCACTATTATCCCGTCGAGCAACTTCCTTAAGGAGAACAGGCACAGACGGCCAGACTATGCCCGACGAATCAACACTTTATGGGATTTGAAGTCGACGACAACTACGATTTTATCAGAAAACGTGCGCGAGGCAGACATTTGTCGCACATATTGGTGTAGCATGAGCGAGGCGACTGAGTCTCCGCCGTGGAGGATGCCCGAAATCTTTACGGCGGCAAGATTGTCACCACCCAAAGTATGCAAATTGTCGGTTGCATATTCCAGCGGGCGCATCAGATAATCCCCATAGGTGCCTCGCTCCGCACGGGCAACTGGCACCAGCCGACATTCCGATGCGAGCGAGTAAAGGCCGACTCCCATTGCAGCCAGCTCTACGGCCTCCATCATTTCGAACGCCTTCGGGCGGCTAACTGCTGGCACATCGAGGTGAAAACGGTTGTTACCCCGCCATGATGACACGCCGTACTCAGCCCCTGGTGAAGCCTCCTGGACAACCCCAATCGCCTCGATGCAGACCCTTGCCACGGCTCGACTGACACCACCGTACGATGTCAACGTGCTAATGAAATCTTCTGTCGTTACGTAAAATGGTTTCGACCGCTCCGCGAACACGCTTACGGGGAGCACTGTCAAGGAAGTAGCACGATAGTGTTCCTTGGCGAAGTTGAAGATGTCATCATAGGTCCAAAACTCAATAGTGCCATGACTTAGCCGATCATGAAGGTCTCGCAGGCGTACTGGCGACATATCTTCGGGGGATCGCCCGACAACAACAAAGATCTTTGGCCGGAAAACAGAGATGCCCTTTGCTTCAAGCTGCTTCCGGATGTCTAGTTCGGTATCGATTAGTGTCCTGTAATCTTCGGCTTGGTTGATAGCATCGTAGACAATGGAAGCGGGGCGTGGGTGTTGGCCATCTTCGCGAACAAAGGCCGGAACATGCGGCTTCTTCAGCTCTATTATATCCCAGAAAATTTCGCCAAAGTTCTGGCGGAAGAAATCCACGCGACTCTGCTGTCCGCTTTCGCTCTCAACGAACACTACCTCGCGGCGGAGTCGGCTGCCCTGCCCAAGGAGTAAGAATTTCGGGAAGCGATGAAAAAACTCTGATGCGTCCAGTTCCGTTGCACGAGGGTTTGAGAGTATCTCACGTTCAAAACGTTGTACTTCGTCCCATTGGAAGATGGTGGGATGCGCGACAAGAAGGTGCGGGAGACTCATTGGACTGATAAGGGCTTGGAAACAATATTTATGAGTATTCCGGGCGAAAGTGTACCACCTATTCCGTGGCAAAGTGTGCCACTTATTTCAGGCCAGATTTGTTGTTAGAACTTAACCTATTTTTTCCAGTTTCTTCCTTCTTAATGAGTCACCTTTCAGCTCAAGCCGGTGAGCATTTCCGACCAA
>CAIWRB010000040.1 GCA_903914955.1 uncultured Chloroflexota bacterium
CCGAGTCCGTTGGTGGAGAAGAATTCCGTCGCAGTCGGGATCAGCACATAGTCCGCGGCGAAGATGGCGCGCTCCTGAATGCCGCCCACTGACGGCGCGGTGTCAATGAAGATGTACTGATATTCGCGGAACTGGCTCAGCAGATTTCGGATATATTCCAGCGGGCGATTCTCTGCGTTGATGACAATTTGCGCGGTGGCAGTGGTGCGGTCGCCAGGGAGAATATCGAGTCCTTTTCGTCCGCTTGAACGGATCCACTGTCTGGGATCAAAGCCGTTGTTGACCAGCAGGTTGAATACGCCGGGTTCCTGGGGGAGTCCCAGCCCGATTGCGCATTGTCCCTGCGGATCCATATCAACGTTCAATACGCGCCTGCCGGAAAAAGCAAACTGTGCGCTCATGTTGAGGACAGCGGAGGTTTTTCCTACGCCGCCTTTTTGATTGGTTACGGTGATGATTTTTGTCATTGGTATTTCCTTATGTGTTCTCTTTTGGTATCAATATCGAGTAGCCTTGTTCGTCACGTTGAAAGGATGCGTTTTCGATCACGACCACTGCGATGGATTTTCCGTTGGCATCCTGGGTGTTGGTGACTTTGATGCTGCCAGCGGTTTGGTCAAGCGTCCATAGTGCTCCGAGCGCAAGGGCGCGCGCTTCCTGTCCATTGGGCAGGCGGCTCGTGCCGCGTCTGCTGAGCTGAATGGCGGAGGAGGGACGCCGAATCTCATCCGCCATGTTCAGGTCAATTTGCGCCCGGCGCACTAAGGGGACGTGGGACTGAGCGGCTCGGATGTTTCTTGCAACGATTCGATCTTTGGTTCCGCTGTGGATTCAGGAATAACGGGAACAGCTGCCTGATACTGTCTGTCAGTTTGAACAGGCTGCATTTGGGTCATAACTTGTGCGGCTGATTTCAAACGATCCATGAATGACGATTGCGGAGGGGGTACCGGGATCGCGTGCGCTGGGTCAGGAATGTCGTATGCGGGCAGGTCGAGTACGTCCCCTGAAACAGGCAGACCCAGATTTCGCCTGACGTTGTTCACAAGGCGCGGTGCAATGATCCCGCCCAGTGCGTTGCGCTGCGCGAGCAATACCGCTTCGGCTTGTTTCATGGCTTCCTCGGTGATGTTGGCTGTTTCGATGCCCAGCGAGATGTCCGCGCTGATCTCGGGTGCGGCGAGTTTATAGGCATAGAACAAAACCACATGTACGACCGCTGCGCCGATGAAGCCATAGATTAGGGCTTCATTGACCCATGCGGGTGGTGTGATCATCTGTTGCCCGCCGAGCATGACTTCAATGCCAACCATTCCCAAAGTGCCAGCAAGCCCAAATCCAAAGCCAATGAAGGCGAAGGCATACTGCATGGTGGACTTGCACAGGTAGATAAACGCGCCAAGCCAGGCGATGGCTGCCACATCAAAGAGGATCATGCCCATCACCTGCGCAGTGAAATTATTGGGAAAGATGTGTGACAGGGCTTGGAAGGTATAGGATGCGAGCAAAATGATCACGCCCACACCAAAGAGTGAAAAAAAGACGGCGGCAATATTCGGCATTATTTTTTTCATGGTTTTTCTCCTGTACAGAACTTGGAATGTACCCAGCCGGTATCTTGGGACTGGGTTTTAATGTGAATCCATTGGCTTTGCCGGGCGAGGATGATGAGGAGGTCGCCCTTTTTCAGCCAGCCTATGGCGGTGCAGTGTGTGCCCGCACATGCGCGTATGTTAAGTGTTGTGGCGTTCACCATACAGC
>CAIWRB010000041.1 GCA_903914955.1 uncultured Chloroflexota bacterium
ATCGGTTTCAAAACTGACGCGTCACACTTGGGGACCTACCCATCCGAACTCGAGGATCAGTTGTACTGGTGGCTCGCTTATTATCATTTTGTTCGCCCTCATGAGAGCTTGCGGGTCAGATTACCAGAACCGATACTGAGAAAGGGCAAGCAGAGGCCGAGGTTATATGAAAAGATGACTCCTGCGATGGCGGCTGGGATTACTTCTCGGCGATGGTCAGTGATGGTCCCGGTCTCTGCACGGGAAGGAACTGATCAGTTATCCGCTGCAATAATAGTAACGGAAGAAAAAAACAGAAGGGGAATACGAGACTGCTTTACTGAAAGCGTGCATAGACTCTACCTGCATCGCGGCTGTCGGCGCATATTCGAACAAAAACGCGTTCATCTGAATGCGTTCTAATTACCAACTGCCGATTATGGCGGCACCGGCGATTTGTTAAAAGTCGAGACAAGTGTCCACTTCTGTCCACTCGTGTCACTCAGACAATTGTTTTCCTTCATATGTATGGATGAGCCAAGTAGCCAGCAACAGGGGAAAGGACGATACTCTGATCGAAATTTCTGCAAAAAATCCCAAAAAATCAGACGAATGAACCAAGTAGCCAGCACAACAGGAGAGTTTTGAGTTAAGGTTTAATCAGCGCTTCGATTTCTTTCAACACAGATTCCAAATCTGGGGCGTTTGCCGAAACAACTTCGTTTTCCCCAATGTGTTTGTGATGCGGCGCAGTAGGCAGGTTTGGAAAGTGTTTCGTGTCATCGTAACGAAAAATCAATATACCGTCTGAGTCCATGTATTGAAAGGCATACATGTAGCGATGAACGGGATGCCCACTCTTTGCCTGAACGAACTCGCGGAAGTGCAAGCGTGAGCCGTCCTTCAAAACCAAATCCCCCTTGAGGAAGCCTGTCTCTCTATCGCGGTAGTCATAGTCAACTTCAGGCGATTGGGAAAGGGATAGGCTTTGTAGTAACGCTTTGACGCTTTCAAAATATTCTTCGATCATTTTATTTTGGCTTCTTTGAAGGCGTTGAGTTTTTCTTCCAGCAGGTGCAAGGTTTTGATCTCGCCTTCCCATTCGATGAAGTCGAGCGTTTCTTCCAAATCGCCAGGCTTGAAACGACGCTCGAACTCGGCGGTGCTCATGCCAAATTGTTTCTCGAAGGCTTCCAGTTTGGCGCGTGTCTTTTTGACGCCATGTTCGACATCATAAACTGCGTTTTCGATGACCGAGCGAATCAGTGGTTTAAGCCGTTTGGCGTTTGGCGTTTGAATGGTAATTTGTTGTAACATTTTGATCTCCTTGCCAGTAAAGGCATTGACTAATGATATTATAGCAAACAAATGATTGACCTGTTCCTGTGTTGGCTACTTCAATCCCTTCTCCTACCAATCCCATCATTATGCCGACCGAGCTTCCAGCGAGCATCCTTGCACCGGCCTGCGTTCGTTGCAGTGCAGGTGTCAGCAACCAAGACGATACGAGTAGTCTGGAATATCGTCTGGTACATATTGATATTGTCGTCCCGACCTTCTGAAACAGGTAACACCTTTCTGATCGGCAACCCTGGAACGGTCTGTATCGAGATCGTTATTCATCCGACTGTGAAACTCTCCTCGCCGAATCAATAAAAGCATGGTGGCTAAACTCCCTTGCCCGCAGACTCACGAACATTTACAAGATCTATAACATTGACTCTATCTCTTTCCATAGCGATCATCCTGCTACTGAAGATCTCCTCAATACCTTTTGGAATTACGAACTCAATGCAATGGATGAAATGCTTACCGAAATCTCAAATGAGAGGTTTATAACTGGTAATGTCTTTCTCACTCTTCTCAGTGGATTTCAATGAAATGACCTACGTTTGCATAATTCCAACCGATCAAATAGCCGAGATCATCACCTCAGATAATGATGTGAAGTGGAGCAGGAAATCGAATACTTCACCCGATCGATCAGTATGCTTGCAGAGCCGCGCCGCTTCAAAACCCCGCGCTGGCTAATCTTTTGAGTCTCTACAAGGTGTATCTTAGAGCTAGGAATTTTGCTTGACTATCGAGCAAGGGTCTCCAGCACTTGTTGTTCACTAAGATCCAGGATTTTGCCCAATTCCAATAAAATGATCAAGCGGTTTTCCAGGCGGACGATCCCTTTTAGGAAGACAGAGTTTACAGAGTTGATCATTGGCGGCAACGGTTCGATCAAATCATCAGAGATACGCAAAACTTCCGAGACCCCATCCACAATTACGCCAACTTTGATACTGCCCATTGTGACTATGATGATTCTGGTTTGGCGCGTATCCTCCTTCACTTCCAAAGCAAAGCGGGTACGCAGATCGATCACAGGTAATACACTGCCGCGCAGGTTAGTCACTCCCTTTACATAATTAGGGGTCTGTGGCAATTGCGTGATTGACTGCATCTTGATGATGCTTTCTACTACGGCAATATTGATTCCATAAAATTCATTTGCCAGCTCAAAAATAACAAGTTGTTGTTCCATTTTATTTTCTCTCCACAATGCAGAATGCATCGAAGGCAGATACCTAATTCAAAATAAGGTATCTGCCTTCTGGGTTTAATTTCTACTTGGCAGTCTCGAGTTTGAAGCGGGAAACCACCTGTTGTAATTTTTGTGCCATATCCAGCAGGGTTGTAGCTGAAGCGGAGACTTCTTCCACTTGAGCCGATACTTCCTCGGTCGAGGCTGAAACTTCTTCGACAGCGGCGCTGTTCTCTTCACTGACGCTGGCGATATTCTCGATGGCCTGTGTCAATTCTTGAGAGTTGGCGGCCATCTCTTCGGTGGCGGCAGTATTCTCTTCGATCACAGCTGAGACCGTATCAACAGCTTCCACTAATTCAGATGCAGCGGCACTGACTTTGGCGGCTGCTGTTCCAGCTTCTTCGGCCTGCTTGTAAACCGCTTCTGCGGCCCCCAGGATGTTTTCGAGAACTACGCCCGCGGAATTTGCGCGTTCTACACCGAATTCAACTTCAGTGGCCGATGCTTTCATTGCAATGACCGCCTCAGCTACGGTTTTTTGAATGCCCTTGATGAGGGTGGCGATTTCTTTTGTAGCCAGACTGGAGCGTTCCGCAAGTTTGCGTACTTCATCTGCCACAACTGCGAAACCCTTTCCTTGTTCCCCGGCTCGCGCCGCTTCTATTGCGGCGTTCAGCGCCAGCAAATTGGTCTGCGAGGCTATATCTTCGATGGTTTCGACTATGGCGCCGATCTCTTCGGAGCGGGTTCCCATCTCTTCTACCTTGGAAGCAGATAGCCCTACCTTGGTGCGAATGGTTTCCATTCCAATAATGGTTTCCTTGACCGTCTTGGCGCCATCGCGGGAGTAACTTGCTGCTTGAGCAGAATCACGTGTGACGGCTTGCGCATTGCTCGTGACCTGTTCAATGGCGCTGTTGATTCGCGAAGTGATCTGCGAAGCCTGGCTGATCGCTTTGGCCTGCTCTTGTGCTCCCTTGGCGACCCCATCAATTGCGCGTCCCATTTGATCCACAGAGCCCGAGGTTTTGGTGATACCGGCTGTTTGTTGGGAGGTGCCGAGCGCCACTTGTTGAATGGTGGTCGCGATCTGGCTGGTTGCCTGTCCGGCCTGTGAAGTGGCTGTGGCCAACTTGGCGCTTGAAGCACGGACTTCATTCGCATTTATATTTACTTCCAATAAAACGTCACGGAATCCTGCGATCATCTTTTGGAATGAGTTGCTCACATTGTTCAGGTTGTCAATGATGCCATCCAATGACTGCGCCATCTGCCCAACCTCATCTTTCGATTGAAAGTTCAGCTTGACGGCATTGATCACTGCAGAAAGGGTTAGATCTCCCTTTGCGATCAAGTCGATCTCCTTGGCGAAGGTCTTTAGATCTTCTTCAGCAAGTTTCTTGGAGGCTTGCACAACAGTTTTAAGTTTATTCACAACCTGCCTTTGAAGTATTGTATAAGATAGCAGGAACATACTCATGATAATCAGGATCAAGGCGATGATGCTCCATAGTAAAACAGTCGATTTCTGTTTATACATGGCGACATTCGCTGCAGTACGCGCTTCAAAGAGCACATAGAAATCATCGGTACCACCATAATCGGCAGTTGGTAATTGAAGGGGAGGAAAAAGTGTAGTAGGATGTTCACTTGCCAAACTCTGTAGACAAGGAAATCCCCCTCTCTTGAATAAACAGCCTTCATATATACTGATCTTGTTTGTGCTCGTGCTGCTGCTGGAACTTCCCCGCCTGAAAGCGTTCTGGAAATCTCTCACCAAGAGAAAAGCCTCTGCCAAATCCACAACTCCCCGCGTGCTAAAAGTAAAAACAGAAAATGACTGTCCATGTTGCCAGACAGGGCACACACTCACCATACCGCCACCAGAAACAACTCATATACCATACAGTGAAACCAAGAGTAAACGAGGCAGGAAAAAGAATATCTGCACGCACAATTACTTTTGTTCCAATCCACTCTGCTATTATTACCAAGTGGCCGATGAAAGGATCCACGCTCTGATCGGATACGGGTCGCATGGTAAATATGAGTGCATCCCCGACTTTTTTTGTCA
>CAIWRB010000042.1 GCA_903914955.1 uncultured Chloroflexota bacterium
AAAACTGCTTCCCTTCTTTACTACGTGTGGATTTCCTGTGTAATGAAAAAGCCGTCCGTCCCGGCGTAGCACCCGGAAGATCTCCCGGTAGAACTCTTTGCTGTAGAGCTCCTCAGCGATGGAAAAACGCGGTGGATCGTGAATGACCGAATCAAAAGAAGTCGCAGGCATTGTGCCTATCAACTCATAGCTACTGCCCTGAAGTTGCACAATCCCCTCTTTGCCCAAATCGTTTGACCAAGGGTTCTGAGTGCGCAGCCCCATCACCTCCCGGCTCAGTTCGATGCTGAGCACCTCGCTTGCACCGAGTCGGTGGGCAGCGATGGCGGCATAGCCCAATCCGCCGCAGCAGTCCAGCACTTTGTCACCCTTGCGCACCGCCTGTTGAGCCATCTCGGAGGCACTAACAAAGGGGTCGGTGCCTTTGGAAATATGCATTTTGACGCCGCTAATTTCCAGCAACGGTGCTCCAGCCGTGGGAACGAGCTTGTAGTAGCCAGAGCTACGGTCTTCCAACGGATCCATCTCTCCATCACGACAGAGGTAGATCCTCTGTGTCTTCTTGACGATTCTTTTGAGTTCGTCGAAGGAGATTCGATTGTTTTCGTCGAGCACCAGGCCTTGGTCACTTAAGGAAAAGTCTTGTTCCGAAAGATTCAGGTCAGTGGAGAGCCGGACGCAGGAAAGCCCATTGGCGATGGCCTCCAACGCCTGTCTGGCGTTTCCTGTATGAAGGTAGTAGCTAGGCATATCGTTCGTCTATTTAGTTAGAAATACTGACCGCACTATACACCGATAGCGTTAGGGGCTTACTTAAATAAATCATCATGCGGGCCTGAAATACCTAAGCGTCACAGTCTTTCGCCACCGGCTGGATGAACGCTTCAATAATGATTACCGACCCCTGCCAACATTGTGAGGTCTGCGAACAAGGCCTGGAACTGTATTGCGTGGAATTCCCGACAGTCACATGTAACGCATTTGATAGGCACGACAAAATGCCAACTTTTGCGGCTACTCGGAAAATATTGTGGTGGCAGATAAATTCGTGCTGAAGATTCTTGCCGGTTTGGATCTCAAAGGAGCTGCTCTCTTACTGTGCGCCGGGATTACGAATTGGTCGCCATTGCGTTACTGGAAAGTTGGTAAGGGGAGCAAGGTGGCGGTCTTCGGTCTCGGTGGCCTCGGGCCACTCTTCACTTTCGATTTCGTATTTGGAGGCAGTAAGAAATAGGATCAAAAAATAAAATAGCAGTTAACGGAAAGTCTATCTTTCCCCAGAATCTATATAACTTTTACGAGGGTCAGGATTGTTTCAATACATCTTTACCTACATCAACGCCTTGATTTCTTGCGGAATCGTTAGTTGTCTGAAAATCACAGACTGAGTTCACAGCCTATGGCTAGCCAATTTCGCGCCGAGCTCATAAGATTTCCGACAATCCTCAGGAAATACTGTTCGACGCCTTTGTCGTCGCTCTTCCGGATCAAAGTAATTGAATACCACCTTATCGTAGTCCTCAAATTGGAGCGTTTCGAATGAACAAAGAGACTCCGACTGACCAAAAGTCCGGCTAAGAATATTTTCATTCAGAGAAAAATGCACCGGATAGTTAAATTCTTTCATCATGTGTTCCGGCACGTTCATGGTGTAAATGAACGCGGTCGGAATTTTCCGGTCGAATAATGATTCTGGCGGCATGGCATAAACCAAGTAAGGGAAGAGCAGCCTTTCCATGAATGAACGCATCTCTCCCGTAACCGTGCCGAAGTAAATTGGTGAGCCAAGGATGAGGACATCCGTCTTGACGATTTTCTCAAGAATCGGAGTAAGCCCATCTTTCATTGCACATTTTCCGTAACTCTTCCCACCTTTGAGCTTGCAAGCAAAACAGCTTGTGCACCCCTTGAAATCGAGATCATAGAGATGAACAAGCTCCGTTTCAGCGCCTACCGATGCCGCGCCCTCAAGGGCCTTTTCTAGCAGGGTCGCGGTGTTCCATTTTTTTCTCGGGCTGCCATTGATTGCTAAAACATTCATGCTAACACCTCATTTTATAGAGTACGTCC
>CAIWRB010000043.1 GCA_903914955.1 uncultured Chloroflexota bacterium
ACAGGGAACTGAGCTGCAAATTTATATCAGTGGTTGGACGTTGATTGTGAAATATGAATAGGCGCCAAAATAGAAATCCCAAGGGAATTGATGCAGCTACCGCCCAAGCTTTTAGACTATTTAAGGATTTCTTGAAAAATGAAGCTCCTGGGGTATTATGGCTTACCAGAAGAAAAACACAAAGGATTCTGAAGAACTCCATTCCGATGGAGAAATCTACAAAGGCAATATAAGCCCAACCCGTCACAATTGAAACCGTCCAGGTTAATGTTTTTGGAATTAGCCTGGTTGTTCGAATAGCTTTTAACGTGAGTGCGATTGATAATGCTTCTAAAAAGGAGCTAATAATTCTTGGCTGGTTTTCAAATCCTTCTAACCAACGGGAATATCCTGGAAAAAGCATGAAGAGGATCGCCATGAATAATGCGGCTTGTTTTTGGTTAGGCCATAAAAGTTTAAATAGGTATAAGGCAGCAAACCCTCCCAGGACCCTCCAGGCAAAAGAGCTGATGTGGTAAGGGAGAGGCTGAACATCAAAAGCATTGTAGATTAATTCAAAAAGTGGTCCCCTGGCGGGTCTGTCAATGCTAAACATTTCTTGGAATACACCTGGTCCACCGATCATCCGATCCAAGGTGTAGTACCAATCATCTCTGTAAATGGATGCTTTGTTAAGATTGGGCAAGTAAGCACAACCAGCAATAACCAATATAAGGATTATTTCGATCAATCCTTGATACTTTGACTTGGTTTGAGAAATCATAAATCCACTCACTTTCGTCTTGAAGAATAATTAATTTCTAATGAGCCTGAGTGTGTAGGCCGTTATTTATTGCACAATGAGACCAAAGTGCTTAATAAGTTTTGGACCAAAGATAATTGTAGCAGTCTTTCAAAAATTAATAGGGTTACAAAATATAGATGCCACCTATATCGGTGGCATCTATATGAAATTCAAAAAGAAATTTATTGTGGGGGACTGAATTCTGCAACGATTCGTAAAATGTCAAATCCTTCGGCGTAGGGGACTTCAGCTAACGCTCCGTGTCTTACCATTGTGGCGCGTAATAAAGAGGGATCAAAGTAATACTTATCAAGATAAGTCTTGTATTCTGCCAGTGCAGCTAATTTTGCATCGACATCTGCCTGGCAAACTTCTACGAGAAAATGAGGGAAGAAGCCATAGCTGGATCGAACTACGTCAAATCCCAGCACTGTCGTGCCTCTGTATGCGCGCAGGGCCTCTTCGGTGACTACATTGTGATCCTGATGGATATCGGATTTTGTATGAACGAATACCATATCGGGCTTAAATTCTTTGCGCAGCTTGAGTAAATATTCCAAGACTTCCTGGCGCATATCCGGGAATTTGCGGGTCTCAAACTTTTCTATGATTATTTGATTATCCGATACGCCCAATTTGGCGAAGCTGGCCAAATGTTCTTCGACAATATTTTTCAAATTCGGATTCTTTTGATTGTCAGATAGTGTCACACACAACACTTCGCTGTGACGGGCAATATGGTGAAGGAAAGCACCACAGCCTAATTCAATATCATCTGGATGAGCGCCAACAAAAAGAATTCGTTTTCCAAAAAATATCATTAAACACCTTTATTTTTAAGTAATATTTACGATGCCCGGAAAAAATGGATGGTCATTCGAGATCAAGGCCGAGACCCCAAAGTCAATGCTAGCTTGGCTTTATGTTTTACCTGGTTATTTTGTTGCCAAAATGCCACCAACCACTTTCGTCATTACAAGTTTTCCGTCGCGTTCAAACCATTTCTGGGCCACTTTTTCAATTTTTTCGATCATCAAATTATATTCTTCTTTGCC
>CAIWRB010000044.1 GCA_903914955.1 uncultured Chloroflexota bacterium
TGAAGTCGGACAAGAGCGCGATTTTTAGGGCCGCAGCAGCAGCGCAAAAAACCTGCGACTACTTAGAGCAGCAGGCCGCTCCAAAAGTTACGCCGCTGGTCGTTGTGCAGGATGTTCCCGCTGCCAACGAGCCCGTCATTCAAGTCTCAAAGGCGAGGCGCAAGGCTGGCCCTCGATAGAAGGCCTTTCCCAGCGATTGCGTAAGGGCCTTAGCATCGCAGGCACCGGCCATAATGCCAAGGACTGATGGCATTTGGCCATTTGCGTGTGATTGTTGAAAACACAGAGAGGAAAAAATGGCAGTCGAATTAGGTGATCAGGTTAAGAGTGTATTCAGCGCGAAAAAAATGAAAGCGTTGGGGGTGGAGCCTTGCGCACTCTGCAAAGTGTTGCCGGGATTTTTCCCGACGAGTCTTCTTTATGAAGGACGGACTTTGCATGTCTTTAAATGCGTCAAATGCAAGAATTCCATCGGCGATTTTCTTGAACCCAGTGATGAAGATGAAGGTGTCAAGCATTGGAATCAATCTCAAAAAGAGAAACTTCATGAGAAGAAATTCCCCTTTGACGTAATCTTCTACGAGGCTCAAATCAAACCGTTATTGACTATTCTTGGCAAAAAAATGGAAGGGGCTGGCCGTTCACTTTCCTATGGTGGGATCAACAGGCAAGCCAGTTTCAGCTATCAGTTGGATAGTTTAGAAGAGCTTGGGAAAGGAATTGTCGAAACGGCCCGTGCACTTCGATCAATGCATAAGAGTCATCACAAGATCTAAACCGATAGAGCCGTCGCTAAAAGCCGAAAGAATCAAGATAGTGACTGGCAATGCGTAAATGACTGTATACGGTCTCGGCATCATGCGGGAACCACCTTCTTTGCTCGTCCCGCATTTTTCGTGGCTGGCTTTTTCGGTTCAGCAGCCTTGGGTGGCGACCATTTCGCATTGATTTTGGCGGCTATATCGCTCCCTCGATTGTGGAGATAGCGCGCGAGCGTGGAGGAGTTGGTGTGGCCGGTCATTTTCATGATCTCCACGTCGGTCAACGCAGTCTGAAAGAGCCGAGTGATGCCTTCGTGCCTTAGGTCATGAAAGTGGAAATCGTCAATTTTCGCTCGTGCAGTCAAGCGCCTGAATGCTTTGGAAAGCGTGCTGCTGTCCTTCCACCAAGGGAAAAGCAACTCGTTTCCGTCCGATGGCGTCTTGCGATACTGTGCCAATTCTTCGAGAAGCGCGAGAGCCGGTATGGTCAGGCCCGCTTGACGCGCCACCTTGATTTTTGTATGTCCCTTCGGGATGTTCCATGCTTCGCCGGGAATGTTGAACTCCTTCCATTGAGAAAGCAGTATCTCTTGCATCCGCGCTGTCGTCGCAATGGCAAATAGGATGATGAGGCGCCACTCCTTTCCGTGCGCCATGCTGTTTAGGGCTGCGGAGATCAGGCGGGCTTCCTCATCGCCTTGAAGCCTGCGTTCTCTGGGCTCTTCCCACGCGTCGGGCACGCCAATCCCCATGAACAATTTGGCGTCCAGCACAAAGTCGTATTTCATGCTGGCCCACGTTAGTATTTTCCTCAACTGGAAGTAATACTTGCGCGCCGTATTACCGGAATATGTGCGTCCGCCGCCACCGCCACCTTTGTAAAGCGGGTGCGCCTTTTTCTTTCTCTCCGACTCGGGAACTGGCGTTTCTTGGAGAACTGATATGTAACCCTCAATCTTCGAACGAGTGATCTCTGCCACCTTGATGTCGGGATCACGGGTGCAAAAATGCGCGGCCAGTATGGGAACCATGGTCCGCTCGCCCTTTGAACAAGGCTTGCCCCCTTTGGGTTTTCGGTAGTCTTGGAGGAATTGGGCGCAGACCTCTTTGAATTTCAGAGTCTCGGCGGTTCGGCTGACATTTTCTTTTCTGTCAATTTTCACCTCGATGTCGTTAGCCCATTCGCGCGCTGACGCCTTGTTACGGAAGGTCTTGCTTTGGGGGACTTCACCGCTTCGATGAATGCGTGCGACGTAACTGACGGCACCTCCCTTGCGCTTGACCGTGCGAATAGAGCCCATACAAAGCCTTTCAACGTAGTTAAACGTGTGTTGGTGGTTTATTTAGTGGTTTATTTCCTTATTGTGAGGTCAGTTTCAAAAAACATTGTTGATTTATAAGGAATAAAAATTTGCGTGCCGTTCCGTCTTGTAAGCGGTAGGTCA